>NZ_JBANBA010000022.1:0-98512 GCF_059803475.1 Bradyrhizobium sp. UFLA05-89
ATGCGCAGGCGCAGCGGCAGTCGTCACAGCAGCTTCGCCGCCCTCGGCCGGCGCTTCGCCGTTCTCCCCGGCGGGACCGCCGATCATCGCGGTGTTCATGCCGCCCTTGGCATCCGGGCCGGCATAGGTCGCTTCGAGATCGATGATGTCGCGGAGGAAGATCTTGCCTTCGTTGAGCTCGTCGCGCCAGATGATGATGGCCTGGAAGGTCAGCGGGCTTTCGCAGAGGCCAGCGATCATCGCCTCGCGGCCGGCCTCGATGCGTTTTGCAATTGCGATTTCGCCCTCACGCGAGAGCAATTCGACCGTGCCCATCTCGCGCAGATACATGCGCACGGGATCGTCGGTGCGCTCGCCCGGCTCGCTCTTCTTGACCTCGGTGACGGCCTTCTGGGTGACCTCGACGAGCTCGTTGTCGGTCTCGTCCTCGCCGCCCTCGTCCTTGTCCTCCTCGCCTTCGCTGTCGTCGGCTTCGGTGACGTTGATGCCCATGTCCGAGAGCATGGACATGATGTCCTCGATCTGCTCGGGCGAGGTCTGGTCGGACGGCAAGACTTCGTTAAGTTGATCAAAGGTCACGAAGCCGCGCTTCTTGGCCTGCTTGATCATCTTCTTCACTGCCGCGTCGGACAGGTCGAGCAACGGCGAGGGCGCGTCCTGGGAATCCTTCTCCGGAGCGTCCGCTGCCTTGTCGTCCTTTTCCTTGTCCTTCGCCTGCAGCGTCTTTGCCTTGGTGGCCATCCATTGCTCCTAAACGCGCTTCATACAGGCGGCTCGCACGGCGCCTGCCTGAATTCACTTGAACTTGTTTCGACGCTCTCGCTTCGTCAGATCTCGACACGGAAAGGGCGGCGCAAACCTCTATCGCCACCCCAGAACTTCTCTCGCCGGATTTGCCTAACGCTTCGTAAGCACCTTTGTCGCCGGCGAATGCAGGTAGAGTGCCAACAGCGAATGCGCGGATTTATTCCTGACGCGTCTGTTTTGCCTGCGGCCGCCTGTTGGCCAAAGTGCTACAAGACCGTTAAGCCTCGATTAACCCTGTTTCTGCCGCCAAACCTTGGATTTGGCGAGTCTTTTTGCGGTTCCGGCCCCGGCCGTCCGCATGATTCTTCGTTTCACACGCTCTTCTGAAACCGGCCCGACAGCTCGCCAAAACCCTCGATCAGGGCCTCGGTACCGTCGACCTCGGCCATCCTGGCCTTGACGTCACGCAGCCACGCCAAATTGGCCTCGCTGGGGTCTTCCCCCAAGGCCAGCTCGGCATCCTTCAGCTCCCTAAGTAGTGAATGCCACTGCCGATGCAAGGCGACGAGCTGATTCCATGTGGCAAGAACGTCATCCCGCGCCGCGCCCTCACGGGCCCCGAACACGGCCTGGGTCGTGATGGCTCGCTCAACCCTTTGAAGTAGCGGAGAAAATCCACTCCGATCGAGGTCGGCACGCATCTTCTCGGCCTGCTCCGAGGGGTCCGGGCTGTGGTGATGGTCGTTGGCGAAGGCCGCGATAATACCGGCGCGGAGCTTGTGGGCCTCGGGGTGGGCAAGCTCCAGCGCGGCCACCTCCTCCAGATGGTCGTGCAGCAGCCAGGGGTGGTTGATCAGGCTTTGCAGGATCAGCGCTTCCCGCCGGGAGATTGCGCTGCGCTGTCCTCGCATGATCGGGCTTGCCGCAAGCTGCGGGCTCGCCGCCTGGTAGGGGCCGGAGGGGAGCGAGGTGGGAATCGGGCCGCCGCGGCGCCCCTGGCCGGCGAATCGATTCGCACCGCTCCCGCCGCGAGGCTGGAAGGAGCGGCCGGGTTGCGAGCGGAAATTACCGCGACCGGCGAAGCCGCCGCGGCCACCGCCTTCAGGCGCAAAGGTGCGCTGGAGGCGCTCGGCCAGATCCTGGCGATAATAGCGGCGCACGACCTCGTCGCGGATGCCGTTGCTGAGTTCATTGATGCGCGCCTCCAGCGCAGCGCGGCGCTCGGGCGTGACAAAGCTGCCGCCTTCGAGTTCGCGCGACCAGATCACGTCCGCAAGCGGGCGCGCCGCCGCGATCACTTCCTCGACCGCGCCGCGGCCGCCGGAGCGCACCAGATCGTCTGGGTCCTGCCCCTCCGGCAGCAGCGCGAAGCGCAGGCTCTTTCCGGGCGCGAGGAATGGCAAGGCGAGGTCCGCAGCACGATAGGCCGCCTTCTGCCCGGCCTTGTCGCCATCGAAGCAAAGGATCGGCTCGTCCGCCATCTTCCAGAGCAGAGCGAGCTGGCTTTCGGTCAGCGCGGTGCCGAGCGGGGCGACACTGCCTGCAAAGCCCGCGGTGACCATGGCGATGACGTCGACATAGCCTTCGACCACGATCAGCGCCGCACCGTCATGCGCAGCTTTCCGCGCGGTGGCGTGGTTGTAGAGATTGTCGCCCTTGTGAAAGAGCGGCGTCTCCGGCGAATTCAGGTATTTGGCCGGGACGTCCTTCTCCAGCGCCCGCCCGCCGAAGGCGATGACGCGGCCGCGCAAGTCCGTGATTGGAAACATCACGCGATCGCGGAAGCGGTCGTACGGCACGGGGATATCGTTGCCTGCCACGAGCAGGCCGGTCTCGACCATGTCGTCGACGGAAACGCCCTGCTTGCCGAGATACTCCTTCAACGCGAAGCGCTCGGGTGGTGGCGGCGCATAGCCGAGGCGGAATTGCAACTGCGTCGCAGGCGAGACGGCGCGATCGGCGAGATAGCCCCGCGCCTTGGCGCCGAGGCGGGAGGCCAGCGTCTCGGCAAAGAACTTTGCGGCGAGCTCCATGACGTCATGCAGTGTCCGGCGCCGCTGCTCATGCCGCGCGGCATCCGGGGTTGCCGCCGGCAGCGGCAGGCCCGCCATGTTGGCAAGCCGCTCGACCGCTTCGCCGAACGGCAGGCCGTCGGTCTCCATCACGAAGTTGATGATGTCGCCGTGCTTGCCGGAGGAGAAGTCGTGGTAAAAACCCTTCTGGTCGTTGACGTAGAAGGACGGCGTCTTCTCCTGCTGGAACGGCGACAGCCCCTTCCACTCGCGCCCCGCCTTCTTCAGCTTCACGCGCTTGCCCACGACCTCGGAGACCGAAAGCCGGGCACGCAGCTCGTCGAGGAATTGGGGCGTGAAGCGCATAAGGTGATTCTAGACGTGAGTCGGGGCCCTGTGCCAGCCGGCTAGGCATATAGGGCTGGCTCACGGAAATACGACGGTCGTGGGGTTTCTCCCGGATATTCACAGGGGCTTTCCCGCCACGTCGCGCTTGAACCCCGCAGTGTTCCGCGCTTCCATGCTCCGATGTTCACGACCTTTCGAGGCGGCCACAGCGGGGGTTGGCGCGTCACCTCGATCTCACCCGTGAAGGGTGATCCCCTGCCATTCATGCCGGCGCTGTCGGTGGTCGACAGCGAGGCGGCCGCGCTGCCGCTTGTGCCCTCGCGCAATTCGTGGCGTCTGGTCGGCGTCGCAAGCTATCTCCGCTACACCGAGCGCGCCGAGAAGGAGCAGCTTGTCGCGGTGCAGGCCGGGCTCGGCCGCCCCGAGGCGACTTGCGCCGCGCTGATCCCGATCCGCAAATCGCAGGCCTGGTGGGACCTCACGGCCGAAGAGCGGCGCAGGATCTTCGAGGACAAGTCACACCATATCGCCAGCAGCCTGCGCTTTTTGCCGGCGGTCGCGCGGCAGCTCTATCACTGCCGCGATCTCGGCGAGCCCTTCGACTTCCTGACCTGGTTCGAATTCGCACCGGCACACGCCTCGCTGTTCGAGGAGCTGGTCGCAATGCTGCGCACGACCGAGAGTGGTCCTACGTCGAGCGCGAGGTCGACGTGCGCGTGGTGCGCGAGGTGCTGGCGGGCTAGTCCTCGAGGAATCTGCCGGACGCGATGCGGGGCAGGTCCATGACCGGCCAGTTGTAGACGTAGGTCCAGGCGTTCTCGGTTGCGCCATCTGCGAGCGTGACGTCGATGAGCGCGCGCAGATATTCGGTCGG
This sequence comes from Bradyrhizobium sp. UFLA05-89, assembly GCF_059803475.1. NCBI lineage: Bacteria > Pseudomonadati > Pseudomonadota > Alphaproteobacteria > Hyphomicrobiales > Nitrobacteraceae > Bradyrhizobium > Bradyrhizobium sp. UFLA05-89. The sequence continues at coordinate 3,982 of NZ_JBANBA010000022.1, forward strand.
CTCGGGAAAGCCCTCGCCGCAGGCCTCATACATGTCGAGCTCGCGCAGCAACTCGTCAGGCGCGCGGAGGCGAAAGAGTTCGCCGTGCACGAGGTCGGACGGTGTGTCCGATAGCAGGAGCCCCGGATAATGCTTCACGAGAACGAGCCGGCCGCGGCAGGTCGCATCCCCAAGGAAATCAGCATGCGCCGCCAAGAGCCGCGCCATCGGATGGTCGAAGCCGCGCATCAAGGTGCCGTAGACGAAGAGACGATCGGTCATGGGGTGTCTATAGCCGTCAATTCTACGGAACAACAGCGCCACCCCCTCAATGTCGTCCTGGCGAAAGCCGGGACGACATTGGGAGGCATTGCCTATCACCGACGGTGGCGCGACGGCTCACGCCGCCTTCACCACCTCATCGCTGACCACCTCGAACTTCTTCAACTCCATCCGGCCAAAGCTCGTCGACAGCGCGACGTCGGCAGCGTCGCGTCCCGTCGCCATCAGGATGCGGCCGATGCGCGGGACATTGTGGCGGGCATCGAAGGTGAGCCACTTGCCAGAAAGATAGACCTGAAACCAACCGGAAAAATCCATCGGGAACGGCTCGGCCGGAATGCCGATGTCGCCCATGTACCCGGTGCAGTAGCGCGCCGGAATGCCCATGCAGCGGCAGAACGCGACCGCGAGATGCGCAAAGTCGCGACAGACGCCGGAACGGCTTTCATAGACGTCGTGCGCTGACTTCATGTGATGGGCGTGCTCATAACCGAAGGTGACGTGCTGGTGCACGAACTCGGTGATCGCGCAGACGCGCTTCCAACCAGGTTCACTTTTGGCGAACAGCGACCAGGCGATGTCGGTGAGCTTGTCGGTCTCGCAATAGCGGCTCGGCATCAGATAGAGCAGCAGCTCGTTGGGCAGCTGCTCGATCGGCAATTGCTGCGCGGTCGGCATCACCTCGTCCGCCAGGCCGGTGTCGCGCACCAGCGCGCTGCCTTTCAGCGTGACGCCACCCGCGGGTGCAACCAGGCGGCCGCAAACATTGCCAAAGCTGTCATGATAGAAGCGGATCGGCACATCTGGCTCGGCCACCACCGTCTCCTTGCCGACGATGTCGGCCTGGCGCGAGGGGTGGATGTTGAGCATGATCACCATCGGCGTCGACTGTGGCGCAGCGTAAGCAATCTCGAAGCCGACCTTGATGTCCATCTACAATACCTCTGGCTCCAGCTCTTCGTCGGTCTCTTGGTCGTCCGAGACCACCTTGATGTTCACCTCCATGGCCTCGAACGCCTCGGCCGAGCCGAGATAGACCCCATGCAGCGGGATCGCCTGGCGCGGATCGCGGGCCACCGCGACGCGGATCAGATCGCGCGTGCCGACGATGCCGTTGGTCGGGTCGAACTCGATCCAGCCCGCGCTCGGCAGGTACACCTGCACCCAGGCATGCGTCGAGCCGCCGCCGACATGGCGCGTCTCGAGATCCTCCGGCACGAAGATGTAGCCGGATACGAATCGCGCGGCGATGCCGAGCCGGCGCAGCGCCTCGATCATGAACAGCGCATAGTCGCGGCAGGTGCCGGTGCCCCTTTGCAGCGTATCGAGCGGATGCTGCGTGCCCTGCTCGTGACGCTTGCGATACTTGAAGGCCTTGCGGATGCCGTGCGTCATGCCGCTCAGGATCTTGAACGTCGGCGTCGGCGCCTCCTCGTCGAGGAAGCTGCGCGCCCATTCCGACAGCCCGCCGTCGGCATCGGCATATTGCGGCGTGATGTAGTGGCCGAGATCGGGGAATTCCTCGTCGTCATAGACGAAGGGATAGAAATAGGCCGGATCGTCCGGCGTCAGCGCGAACTCCTCGACCGGATTGTGCTCGACGGTGACGTGCCAGTCGAACGTCAAGACGTCCGCGCGCTCGTCGAAATTCGCGATCGCGACCGAGTTGCCGAACACGTCGTGGATCCAGTGCAGCGACATCGGCTGAGGCGAGATATGAAGCCGGCTGTCGAGCACGCGCAGATCATGACTGTCGCGCGGGCGCAGCATGATGCGATGCTCGCCGAACGCCACCGGGCGGTTGTAGCGATATTCGGTCTTGTGATGAATCGTGAGCAGCGGCATCGTTAGGCAATCATGGTGATTCTGGACCGGCTAATCTATAGCGTTGGCTGCTCAATTTTAAGAGCGGGGTGCATTTTCCATAGGCAATCAGGATGGTTTTAGAGGCGGCCGGCACGACGAATCAGCTTCTCGGCAAAGGCGATAGTCCGCCGGTGCACGAGACGAATGCGGCAGGAGGCGCGCCCTTCCTGCTCACTTGCGATCATTACGGGCGCGCGCTGCCGCACGCGCTCGGCGATCTCGGCGTCGCCGAAAGCGAGCTGACACGACACATCGCCTGGGACATCGGGATTGCCGGCGTCGCCGAGCGGCTCGCTGGGATGCTTGATGCGCACCTTATCGCACAGCGCTACTCGCGGCTCGTGATCGACTGCAACCGCCCGCCGGGCGTCGCAAGCTCGATCCCCGTGATCTCGGAGGCAACGGCGATCCCGCGCAATGAGGGGATTTCGGAAGGAGAGCGCGAGGCGCGACGCCGCGAGATTTTCGATCCCTATCACGGCCGTATCAATGCGGTGATCGACGCGCGCGTTCATGCAAAGCGCCCGACCGTGCTGGTCGCGCTGCACAGCTTCACGCCGGTCTACGCCGGCGTTGCGCGCCCCTGGCACATCGGCACGCTCTATCACCGCGACACCGTGCTGCCGCACCTCCTGCTCAAACATCTACGCAGCGAGAGCGATCTCGTCGTCGGCGACAACGAGCCTTATGCGGTGAGCGACCTAACCGACTACACCATCCCCGTCCACGGCGAGGCCCGCGGCCTCCTGAACACCGGCATCGAGATCCGCCAGGATTTGATCACGGACCAATCCGGCCAGCAGCGATGGGCGGAACGGCTGGCGAGGATTTTTGCCGAGGTCGAAGCGGAGCTGCGGGCGGAGAGGTTGGTGTAGCCCTCACTTCGCCCTTGTCAGCGCCAGCCAGATACCGCCACCGATCATGAAGCCGCCGGAGACGCGCGACATCATCCGCGTGCGGCGCGCCGAGAAGAATTTTCGCGCGCGGCCGGCAGCCGTGGCATAGAGCGCGTCCGTCATCGCTGCCGTCACCATAAACGTTGCACCCAGCAGCGCGACCTGCGGGAAGTGATCGCGGTTCATGTCCATGAACTGCGGAATGAAGGCGCCGAAAAACACCAGCACCTTGGGGTTCGACAGCAGCACCAAGAAGCCTTGCAGGAAGAAACCGCCGCGCGGCGGCGCCGGCGGCTCGTCGACCTTGACGCCCTCGACCGGCGCCCAGATCAGCTTGATGCCGAGCCAGATCAGATAGGCGGCACCGGCAAAGCGTACCCAGTCGAACCAGTAGCCCATGGTCGCCATCAGTGAGGTCAGCCCGATCGCGACGACGCCGATCACGATCGCCAGCCCCGCCTGCGCGCCCGCAACGTTGGTCAGCGCCGCCCGGGTTCCATGCCTGAGGCCATTGGCGATGACGAGCGTGACGATCGGACCAGGCAACAGCGCCAGCGCAATGCAGGCAGCGACGAAGGCGAGATAGGCTTGCAAGGACATCATGGGGCGGACTCGCTGAGGGAGTTGTCGTCGAATTAATGCACGTTTGGTGCGGCGGCGAAAGCTCGACGTGTGTCGCACGCAGAATCCACAAACGCCACCGTCATACCCCGCGCAGGCGGGGTATCCGGTACGCCGCGGCCCCTCCGTATCCCGTGACCGTCTCTACAATACTGGATCATCCGCTTTCGCGAAAGCGGGTGATGACGGCGGTGCGAGCGGCACGATCGTGCGCCTCTCACCTTCCGTCCAGTGCCGCAATCATCCATCGCTTCATCTCCTGCGTCTCCAAGAACTCAATCGCGGCGCGCTGCATCGCGCGCACCTCGCCTGCGCCCTGCACCACCGCGACCAGCAGATCGCAGCGACGCGACAGGGCAATGCCGATCGCCGTATGGCGCGCACCGTCCGACATGTCGAGATCGTAATGCCCGGCGCGGCCGTACAACTTGCCGACGCGCACCGCTTCGCCCGGCGCTGTCGCTGCAAAATGCGGGTTGATCAAGTCGAGATCGGCCACGCGATCGACCTCGTCATCATCGACGACGCCACGGTCGCAATTGCAGAAGCCGAGCTTTGCGCGGACGTAGAGCTCGGTGCCCGCGCAAGCCCCACCGCAGCGAAACGCACGGCCCGCAGGCCAGCCATCACGCGGGAACGGCCAGGCGGTCTCCCGCCAATGGACCGATGTCTCGGCCGGCACCGGCGCGAGTTGATACGCGCCGACCCCGGACGCGCCGAGCGCGATTGCGGAGGCCAATATGATCGCCGCGCGCCGCATCGTCAGTTCTTCGGCAGGCCGGCGACGGCGCGTGCGGAGCCCGTCAGCTCCAGAATGTGCAGGCCGGTGTTGGCGCGATCGACGATGTAGATGTAGCCGCGGTCATCGGTCTCGACATTGTTGGTCTGGATCGCGACCTTGCAGCGCTCGCCGCCTTCGATCGGGATGCAGCGCTTGTCGGTTGCCTGTGTGATCGCCGGGATGAAATAGCCGACCTCCTTGGGGTGGTAGGGATCGCGGATATCGAGCGCGCGTACGCCGGCATTGAAGAAGGCAATGAAGGCCATCCTCTTGTAGTAGACCGGCGCCATGCTCTCATTCGACGAATGTGAGCCGAAACGGCCCCCGCGCTGGCAGAACTGCCCGCTCGCCTCGGGCACCGTGTAGCTCGAAACGATCATCGGCCGCACTTCGGTCGTAACGTCGGCGAACCACACCATCTGCCGCGCCTCACCGCATTCGTTCAATATCGCCTCGTCGACGATCATCACGATATCACGCGTCTTGCCGTCCTTGTCCTCGGCGAACTCGGCGACGGGCATGTCGAGCATCGGGAACGTCGTATGCGCGCCGTTGAAGGCGGACATCGGCAGGCGCGCGATTTCGGGATAGCGCAGGTTCTCCGGCGTCGGCTCCTTGCCGCCGTTCAAGAGCTTCTCGCGATCGACGATCTGCAAGATGCCGCCCTTATTGGTGCCGTAGCCGAAATAGACGCGGTTGCCCGTGGGCCCGGTCGAAATCGGTCCGTGCAATTCGGTCGGCACCGCGCCGGTCGCGCCGGGCTCCTGGCCAGGCAAGCCGAAGTCGCGGACCTTTTGCGGATGTGCGGGATCGCTGAGATCATAGACCTGTGTCATGCGGCGCGTGCGCCAGTCCGGCGCACCCGAGACGAGATAGGCAATGCCGGTGTCGCATTCCCACCAGCTCTTGTGCGTGTCCTTCAGGCCGCCAAGGCGCGTGACGAGCACAGGATTGGCGGGATCGGCGACGTTCCAGATCTCATGCGCCTCGCTGCCGAAGGTGCGGAGCATGTAGACGGCATTGGCATCGCCCTTGGGCAACGACTTGCCGTCGCACACCCGCACCATCTGCGCGCCACCGGATTCGTACTTGCCCTCCTGACCCGGCAAATGGCGCAGATACTTGGGATGCGCGGGGTCCGTGACGTCGACGATCGAGGTGCCGTTCGGCTCGGCCTGACCCGTCAGCGGATTGACGGGATTGGGCACGTCGTCCGTGCCGCCGTGATGTCCGATATAGGCGATCCAGCGATCGCCCTGGTGATGAATGGTCGGCTGATAGGCGCTGCGCGCCTGGAGGTCGTTATACCCGACCAGCTTCATGTTGGAGGCTTCGGGCGGGGCGCCGATCATCTGCTGCTTCTGGGCGTGGACGGTGCTGCAAGCAAAAAGGACGAGGCAGGCAGCGAGTTGGACGCGACGAAACATGTTTCCCCCCGGAACCAATCTCCGTTGGCTGAGACAGAACGCTAACACAGGGACCGTGCCGAAAACATGATCTCGAGATCAAGGCAGTGATTCCGGAAACCATGCAGCGGTTATCCGGAATTGCGAGATTCCGGGTTCATCGCTGCGATGCCCCGGAATGACGACGCTTGACATGCAACTATTTGGTTGCCTATTATCCCGCCATGGATGAGGTCTTCAAAGCGCTGGCCGACGCCTCGAGACGGTCGCTCTTGGACAGGCTTCACGCCAAAAACGGCCAGACGCTGAACGAGCTCTGCGAGGGCCTGGAGATGACGCGCCAGGCCGTCACCAAGCACCTTGCCATTCTCGAAGAAGCCAACCTGGTCACCACCTTCAGGCACGGCCGCGAGAAGCTGCACTACCTCAACCCGGTGCCGATCCATCAGATCGGCGAACGCTGGATCAAGAAATTCGAGCGCGGGAAACTCGCCGCGCTCAGCGAGTTGAAACGTCAACTGGAGAAGCGCGATGAGTAAGCCGAGTTATGTGTACGTGACCTACATCGAGACCTCGCCCGAGGCGCTGTGGCAGGCGTTGACCGATGGCGATTTCACCGAACGCTACTGGTTCGGCCATCGCATCACCTCGGACTGGAAGCAAGGCGCGCCCTACCGTTTCACCAACAACGGCAATCCGACGGTGGAGGGCGAGGTCATCACCTTCGATCCAACAAGGCGGCTCGCCTATAGCTGGCACAATCGCAAGCCCGAAGCCGCGGGCGAAGGGATCTCGCGCGTCACCTTCGATCTCGAACCTCGCGGCAAGGTCGTCAAGCTGACGGTCACGCATGACCAGCTCGGTGAGGACGGCAAGACCCTGCGCGACATCTCCGGCGGCTGGCCGATGGTGCTGTCGAACCTGAAGAGCTTGCTCGAGAGCGGCCGCACCATCGAGATCGTGCCGCCAGGTTATTCAAAGAAGGACGCCGCGTAATGCCGCGGCCCGAATTCGTCTATGTCACTTATATCGGGACCACGCCGCCGGTGGGCATCGAGGGATTTGAATAATGAACATCGATCAGTTCAAACCGCTCACGGTCTACACCATTTACATCGCATCCACGCCTGAGAAAGTGTGGGAGGCGCTGACCTCGGCCGAGTTCAGCCGGATGTATTTCTTCGGCAATGCGGTCGAGGTCGAGCCACGGCTCGGCGGCGCGTTCACCGTGCGCACGCCGGACGGCGCGTTGCATATCAGCGGCGAGGTCCTCGCATACGAGCCGCCGCGAAAGCTCTCGGTCACCTTCAACGTCAACTGGCCCGAACTGATCGAGAAGCTCGGGCCGACGCTCGTCACCTACGAGATCGAAGAGGCCGGCGACGCCGTCCGGCTCACCATGAGCGAAGGCCACGACCGGCCGCTCAGCGACGACATTCTTGCGGGCGGACGGCAGGGCTGGCCCGCGATCCTGTCGAGCCTCAAGAGCCTGCTCGAGACCGGCAAGCCGCTGGTGGTCAAGATGGGCCCGCCGCAACGAATGCTGGACGCGCTGAAGGCGATGGGCATCAAGACGCCGTAGTGGCCGCAAGCTCCGCCGTCGTCCTGGACAAGCGAAGCAAAGCGGAGCGCTGATCCAGGACCCATTACCCCAGGGAGATATTTGGCGAAGACTCGTTGTTACGACGCGCCACGACTCCTTCCTGGGGTAATGGGTCCTGGCGTTCGCCAGGACGACAGCATGACTACGGCACCGGCGCGACGATGCGGCGGTAGAGATGCCAGGTCGCATGTCCGAGCACCGGCAGCGTCACGACCAGTCCAAGAAAGTACGGCAGCGCCGACACGATCAGGAGCATCACGATCACGGCGGCCCAGCCGATCATCGGCAAGGGGCTGGTGACGACCGCACGCACGCTCGTCACCATCGCGGTGACGAAATCGACATCGCGATCGAGCAGCAGCGGAAACGACACCACCGTTAGCGAGAACAGGATCAACGACAGCGCAGCACCGACCGCATTGCCAATGGCGAGGAACAACAGGCCCTCATTGGTGGTGAGCACTACCGTCATGAATTCCTGCAAGCTCGAGAAGGAAGCGTGCAGCCCGAGCAGCAGCGCGATCAACAGCCGCACCTGGTACATCCAGACCACAAACATGAACAGCGTGACGAAGGCCATCCACCCGATCTCGCTGCGCGAGCGTATCGTCGACCAGATCGCACCGAAAGAAACGGGCTCACCTCGCTCGCGGCGCCGGCTGACTTCGTAAAGACCGATGGCGACGAACGGTCCGATCAGCGCAAAACCTGCTGCAAGCGGATAGACGAGATAGATCAGCCCGAACGCGGTGAGGCAGAGCAGGATGGCGACGCCGCCGGCGGCATAGAGCACGCCGAAGCAAAGCCCGTACAGCGGCAGCGCCTGAAAATCTCGCAGGCCTTCGGCCAGCGCCTCCGCGATGTCGGTCGCGGCCACAGGGCGCACCACCGGATCGACTTTGCCCGAGATGGACATCGGCTTCCTCCGCGAATCCCCCTCGCGCGATCTTTGCCGCGCGCGGTATTCTTGGCGCCAATGATAGTCCGCTCTCGAAGAGCGTGCACGGGAGAGTTGAGCGGTCAGCAGATACCGCAATTGTCTTTCGGGCACTGTGCCGCTTGATCTTCGCCCTTGGTCAGGGGTGCGCCGCGAGCAGGAGCGCCACAGCGAGATTGGCCACGAACAACGCCGCGTCGATGACGAAGATCCTGAGCATCGGCCCCTTCAACACGGGCCAGTAAGCTACCCCGACGCGACCGCCGCGCATCAGGACCGGAAGATTATAAGCGAACTGGCTAAAGTGGCAGGCGGCGAAGAACAGGAACAAGACCAGTTGCGCTTCGATCGGCTGGAAGAACGGCGGCCGAACGACAAGATAGAGCGAAAGAATTCCGATCGGCAGATTGATCCCGCCCAAAAACGCCACGCTGGCCGACAAGGTCGGCGCGATCGGATTGCCCCGCTCCTCGCGCGGCACGAGAATCTTCAGTGTATTGCGCTGCGCTATGCTGAACTGGATGAAGGCACCGCCGAACCAGAGCGCGTTGAAGAGCAGAACGAAATCCGAAAATCGCATGGTTACTTTCCGTACCAATTCGCGCCCATGCCTCGACAGACTCTTCGGCGGCCGCGCGATCCATTGTCTGTCCGCTCTTGGCGCCGCCCTCCCCCGGTTCGCGACCAGGAGATTGGCAAAGGCCGCTTTTCATGTCAACTAAGTTGACTTGATATCAGTTGCTGTCGGCGATCGCCTCCATGACAGCCATCCATGCGGCAGCACCAGGCGCCCCGACGCGCTCGAACGCCTGGCGCAGTACCTTGCGCTCATGGTCCGATGCCCTTTGCTCGATGCGTTGCCCCGCCAGCGTCAGGCGCAACAGTTTGGAGCGATGCTGCTCGGGCGAGCGCTTCGCGGTCAGGAGCTTACGCTCCATCAACAGCTTGAGCGGCCGGTTCAAGGCCTGCTTGGAAATGCCGAGCGTCTCGATCAGCGAGCCGATTGCGATATCGGGCTGGCGGGCCACCACGTAGAGGATACGATGGTGCGGGCGCGACAGGCCCTGCTTCGCAAGATACTCGTCGGCCAGGAGCGTCATTCCGCGCCAGCCGTAATACATGAGCTCAAGCGCCGCATCCAGATCGTGCAGCTTCTCGAGTGAAGCGCGGTGAAGACCCGCGGCATGAGACATCTTTGGCATCATCTGACTGCGTCGATTGAACGAGTTCATCCCCGCATCCGCACCGTCGCGAAGAATTTTCGCACGTCGCGCACGAACAGGTCCGGTTGCTCGAAGGCGGCGAAATGGCCGCCCTTCTCCATCTCGCTCCAGTGCGTGATGTTGTGGAAATTGGGCTCCATCCAGCGGCGCACGGGCGCGATGATCTCCTTGGGGAACACCGCAACGCCCGTCGGCACCTTGACGACCGGCGTCGTGCGGCGCCTGCCAAAGCTCTCCCAATAGAGCCGCGCCGAGGAGGTCGCCGTTTCCGTCGCCCAATAGAGCATGACGTTGTCGAGCAGCTCGTCCTTACTGAAGATGTTTTCGGGATGGCCGTTGCAATCGGTCCAGGCCCAGAACTTTTCGAGGATCCAGGCCGCCTGCCCGCTTGGCGAATCCGTGAGGCCATAGCCGAGCGTCTGCGGCCGCGTCGATTGCTGCTTCGCGTAGCCGGCGTCGAGATCGACATAGTGCTTCAGCCCGGCGAGCGCCCGCTTCTCCTCGGCCGTCGGCTCGCCCTCGACCTTCGGCGCCGAATTGAAGGCGAGCGTGATGTGGATGCCGGCGCAATGCTCACCGTCCTGCGCGCCGAGAGAAGTCGTCACTGCCGAGCCCCAATCGCCGCCCTGCGCGCCGTAACGTGTGTACCCGAGGCGGTCCATCAGTTTCACCCAGGTCGCCGCGATGCGGTCAACGCCCCAGCCGGTCGCCTTGGGTTTCGCCGAGAAGCCGAAGCCCGGCAGCGACGGGCACACCACGTGGAAAGCATCAGCCGGATTGCCGCCGTGTGCGGCGGGATCAACCAACGGCGCTATCACCTTCTGGAATTCGACGATCGAGCCAGGCCAGCCATGCGTGATGATCAGCGGCAGCGCGGCCGGCTCTTTCGAGCGCGCATGGATAAAGTGGATGTCGAGCCCGTCGATCTCGGTGGTGAACTGATCGAAGCGATTGAGCTTTGCCTCCCGCGCACGCCAGTCATAATCGTTGGCCCAGTACCCGCAGATCTCCTTGATCCACGTCAGCGGCGCACCCTGGCTCCAATCGTCGACCAGTTCCGCCTCTGGCCACCGCGTGCGCGCAAGGCGCGATCTGAGGTCGGCGAGGATATCGTCGCTGATAGCGATGCGAAACGGCTTGATCGCGCTGATCATCGGTTGCCTCCCCCAGTTTTTTCATCATTCCGGGCGCGCCTCTTGGCGCGAACCCGGAATCCATTGATCAACGGATTCGGTGGCACGATGGATTCCGGGCTCGACGCTTGGCGTCGCCCCGGGATAACGGTCCTATCCAGTCAGCGCCGCCTTCACGAGTCCACTCGCCTTCGCGAAATCCATCTGCCCGGTGTACTTCGCCTTCAACGCGGCGATCACCTTGCCCATGTCCTTCATGCCGACGGCGCCGGTCTCGGCGATTGCATCGGAAATCGCCCTCTTCACGTCATCATCCGACATCTGCTTGGGCAGATAGGCCGAGATGACGGCGATCTCCTCGCGCTCCTGCGCGGCGAGTTCTGCGCGGCCGCCTTTTTCATAAAGTTCGACCGCCTCCTGACGCTGCTTGATCATCTTCTGGAGCACGCCGAGCAACTCGGCATCGCTAAGCGGCGGCTTGCCGTTGCCGCGCGCCTCGATGTCGGCGTTCTTGATGGTCGAATTGACCATGCGCAGCGTGCCGAGCTTGCGCTCGTCCTTGGCCTTCATGGCCTCTTTCACCGCAGCGTTGATGTCGTCGCGCATCATGGTCCTGGTTCCTTCAATTGTGTCGCGCCTGATTTAGGCCGTTCGCCCCGGGGAGGCCAGACCGGAAGATGAGAGGTTTCGGTCCATTATTTCCCCAGTCGGCGCCAATTTGGCGCAAAATTGCGGTTCGGACGCCGCTCCCGCCCGAGCGGGCCTGCCAAATATGCAAAAACGCATGTGAATCAGCGCTTCTCCGCTTTGACGGCAGCGCCGCGCCGGACTATGTAGCGGGCTCATGACACAATCCGAAAACGATCCCGCCTGGCCGGACCATAAACCGACCGCGCTCCTCGTGCTTGCCGATGGCACGGTGCTCGAAGGCTTTGGCCTCGGCGCCGAAGGACACGCCGTCGGCGAGGTCTGCTTCAACACCGCGATGACCGGCTATGAGGAGATCTTGACCGATCCGTCCTATGCCGGGCAGCTCATCACCTTCACCTTCCCGCATATCGGCAATGTCGGGACCAACGAGGAAGACATCGAGACGGTGAACATGGCCGCGACGCCTGGCGCGCGCGGCGTGATCCTGCGCACCGCCATCACCGATCCCTCGAACTACCGCGCCACCCGCCATCTCGACCAGTGGCTGAAGGCGCGCGGCATCATCGGCCTGTCCGGCATCGACACCCGCGCGCTGACCGCGCTGATCCGCAGCAAGGGCATGCCGAACGCCGTGATCGCGCACGCGAAGAACGGCGAGTTCGACCTGCACGGCCTGAAGGAAGAAGCGCGCGAATGGCCCGGCCTCGAGGGCATGGACCTCGTGCCCTTGGTCACCTCGGGTCAGCGCTTCACCTGGGACGAGACGCCCTGGGAATGGAATCAAGGTTTCGGCCGCCTGGACAATCCTGCGTACAACGTCGTCGCCATCGACTACGGCATCAAGCGCAACATCCTGCGCCTGCTCGCCGGAGTCGGCTGCAAGGTGACTGTTGTGCCGGCGACCACATCGGCCGAAGACATCCTGGCGATGAAGCCGGATGGCGTATTCCTGTCGAACGGCCCGGGCGATCCGGCCGCGACCGGCAAATACGCCGTGCCGGTGATCCGGGAAGTGATCAAATCGGGCACGCCGACGTTCGGCATCTGCCTCGGGCACCAGATGCTCGGCCTCGCCGTCGGCGCCAAGACCAAGAAGATGCATCAGGGCCATCACGGCGCCAACCATCCCGTTAAAGACGAGACCACGGGTAAGGTCGAGATCACCTCGATGAACCACGGCTTTGCCGTGGACGAGAAGACGCTGCCGAAGGGCGCGACGCAGACGCACGTGTCGCTGTTCGATGGCTCCAATTGCGGCATCCAGCTCGACGGCAAGCCGGTGTTCTCGGTGCAGTACCACCCCGAGGCCTCACCCGGCCCACGCGACTCGCACTATCTGTTCCAGCGCTTTGCCGATCTGATGCGCGAGAGAAAACGGGCGTAAGCCCTTCGCGCAATCGCTGCCACGACATCATGCCCGGGCTGGTCCCGGGCATCTTTGTTCCGCCATTCCTCGGCGCACGAAGCGCGAGCCCGGAATGACGAGGGAACGTCAATTCACGCGGGTCGTTGAACCCTGCTATCCCAATGCAGGAGCCCGTCATGTCCGCCGTCCACGACAATGCCGAGCCGCTAGCGATCGTCTTCGAAGACGACGGCCTCGTACCGAACAACATCCTGCCGTTCCTGGTCTATCAGGACGCGGTCAAGCTCGATCCGAAGCGCCCCGAGGAAACCATCGAAGGCCTGTTCGCGGAGAACGGCTGGGGCGGCACGTGGCGTAACGGCGTCTACGATTATCTCCACTATCATTCGACCGTGCATGAGGTGCTCGGCGTCGCGCGCGGCCACGCCCGCGTGCGCTTCGGCGGCGATCACGGTCGCGCGCTGGAGATTTCCGCCGGGGACGTTGCGATCCTGCCGGCCGGCACGGGCCATCAGCGGCTCACCGCGAGCAACGATTTCTGCGTGGTCGGCGCCTATCCGCCGGGGCCGCCGATGGATCTGGTGCGGCCGACGCTGGAGGCGCATGCCAAGGCGCTGAAGACGATTCCGGTGGTCACGGTGCCGAAGACCGATCCGGTGATGGGCGCGAACGGGCCGCTGGTGCGGTTGTGGCAGCGGTGAGCGATCGGGCGTAGAATTACGCCTAGATTGTTCGCGCTGTGACGAGGAACCACCCATGGCCACGACCTTCACTCCGATCGCCGCGCTGATCGGCGGCGTACTGATCGGTCTCTCCGCGGTGATGCTGATGGCGGTCAGCGGCCGGATCGCCGGCGTCAGCGGCATCGCGGCGCGGCTGTTGCCGCCGGTGATCGATCGCGACTGGGCGGGCCGCCTCGCGTTCCTAGCCGGTCTCGTCGCCGCGCCCATGCTTTGGCAGCTCGGGACCGGCGCGCTGCCGGCGCAGGCGATCGCGGCGGGCGGCATCATGCTCGCCAGTGCAGGCTTCCTGGTCGGCTTCGGCTCGGTCTGGGGCAATGGCTGCACCTCGGGCCACGGCGTTTGCGGCATCTCGCGGCTGTCGGTGCGCTCCATCGTCGCGACGCTCACCTTCATGGCCACGGGCGTTGCGACCACCTTCGTTGTCCGGCACCTGTTCTGAGGCGCGCACATGTCGATCCTGATCCAGTTCATCATCGGTCTCGTGTTCGGCGGCGGGCTCCTGATTTCCGGCATGGCCAATCCAGCCAAGGTCCTCAACTTTCTCGATCTCGCAGCCATCGCTGATGGCACGTGGGATCCGAGCCTGATGTTCGTGATGCTTGGCGCGGTCGCGACCGCCTTCATCGGCTTCCGCCTGGTACTGAAGCGGCCGCGGCCGCTGCTCGCCGACAGCTTTCAGCTGCCGACGAAAGCCGATCTCGACCAGCGCATCATCGCCGGTCCGGCGATCTTCGGCATCGGCTGGGGCTTTGCCGGCTTCTGTCCGGGCCCAGCCTTCGTCGCACTCGGCTACGGCACGCGCGCGTCCATGCTGTTCATGATCGGGATGCTGGTCGGCATGGCCGCCGCACGCATGCTCGCCGAGCGACAGCCGACGCTTGCAACGCCATCCTACGAGTGAAAGACAGCGGAGCAATCGTCACGGGCTGTCATGCCACGAACCAATCAGCCACGCGTCGCTACCTCTCGATATCCGAGACCGACATCGCGGCCTTGCGGACATCGGACGGCGTCGCGCCGTGGAGGCGGCGAAACGTCCGATTGAAATAAGACAGGTCGCTGAAACCCGCCTCATAGGCGATCTGCGTGATACTCAGTCGCTTATGTCGCCGGTCGGTCAACATGCGAAGGGCCATTGCCAATCGTTGGGCAAGGACGAAGGCCGAGAACGAACTGCCGGCCTGCTCGAACAACCTGCGCAAATGACGCGGCGAAATTCCCTGGTTTGCGGCGATCATGCTGGCCGACAGGTCGTGGCGGCCGAGCGCCAACGTGATGTCCGCCCGGATCGCGCTCAAGCGGACGTCCTCCTCGCTGCGTCGCCTTGCGGCGTCCGCGCGATCCCCCCCGCGCCGATCGCGAGCGCTGCGAGGTCCGTGATGTGGGCGGACACACTGTCGGCAAGTTGCGGCGACACGAGATCGCCGCTGGCCTGCAGCAGTTCGACATATCGGCCCAGCAGCCGAAGTGCGGCATTGCCGGCCGGAATGGATCGGCCCAACGTCGACGAGAAATGCGGGACGATCGCTGCGATCAGCGGCCGCGACAGCGCCAATGTGATGAAGCTGCCGCGGTAGTGCAGGGTGCTTGTCGAGGCATCAGTTGAGGTCAGCAGACAGGCGCTGCCGACCCCAATGGCCGTCTCCTTGCCGAACTGCGTGACGGTGGCCGATCCGCCGCGCAGCATCGAGAGAACGATGCTATCCCTGCCCCTGCCCGCCAGCGCCCGTGTGACCTGGTAATGCGCCGCAGAGCGCGAGCCAACGGCGATTCCGACGCCCGGCAACGAATGAAACGTTACGTCGGCGTGGAACGGCCTATTGCCAATCGGCTCGATGTCGAAATTGCCGATATTGCGCCCGTAGATCTCGCGCCACATCGCGAGGCGCTTGTCCTGAGGAAACTCCAGCGTCGAAATGTGGACGGGCCGGAACGGCACCGGATTCGTCAAATCCCTCTCCTGCGATCGATGGTTGTTCCGTTGGGTCGACAGCCAACCGAATTTGGTTCGAACAATCCGTTGGTTGCCGTCTGGTCCGTATTGTCAGGGCCGCACAGTCCAAGCTGAGCGGCACTCGCGCCCCTAATGTCGGACATGCATCCATTTGCGGATGAAAAGGGGTGGGCATGATTGCAAATCGTATGGTCGCAGCGCTGGTTCTGGCCGGCGTCATTGGCGTTGAGGCCGAGGCATTTTCTGCCGATCTGCCGCCGGGGGCGCTGGTGACCAAGGCGCCTGCCGGTGTCGCCTACCGCTGGACCGGTTGTTATGTCGGCGCCAATGTCGGCGGCGGCTCCGGCCGTACGAGCTTCACCGACGTAAGGCCGCACCTTGCATCGCCGCTCGACCTCGGTAGCGAGCGCACCAGCGGCGCGCTCGGCGGCGGCCAGGTCGGTTGCGATTATCAGGCGGGCGGCTGGGTGTTCGGCGTTCAGGGCCTGTACGACGCCGCCGACCTGAAAGGCAGCCATCAGTTCGTCCCCGGACCGGCTCATCCGCTATTTCCCAATGTCTACGATCTCAGCTCGCGAATGTCGTGGTTCGCAACGGCGACCGCACGCATCGGCTACGCCATTCAGCCGCAACTCCTGATCTATGCCAAGGGCGGCGCCGCCTGGACGCAATCGACCGTCGACTATGCCGTTAACGGGATGGGCATCACCAGTCCATATGCGGGGGCCGGATCGCACGCCAGCTGGACGGCGGGAGGCGGGATCGAATACCTGCTCGCGCCGAACTGGTCACTGTTCGCCGAGTATAACTATCTGGATTTCGGATCGACGACGCCCACTCTGCAAGGTACCGGAGCGGCGACTGGCTTCACGACGCCGATCCAGCTGACCCGCCGGATCGACACCGCGATGTTCGGCGTCAACTACCGCTTCGGTCCGTTAGGGCCGTAGCGGGGGTTTACGCCGCGTTGCTGCCCTCCTGACGGCTCGCCTCGAACAGGAACCAGGTGCGGCGCTCGGTCTCATCGATGAAGACTTCGAGCAAGCTCGCGCTTGCGACGTCGCCGGCTTCGTCGCACACCTCGTGGGCTTTGCGCATGGCGGCTGCGACGTGCTTGTTGTCCTGCATCAGCTCGCGCAGCATCTCGCGGGGCGGGACGTAATCCTCGTCGTTGTCCTTGATGGTCTTGAGCTTGGCGACCTGGCCGATCGACTTCAGCGTGGCGCCGCCGATCTTGCGGACGCGCTCGGCGAGTTGGTCGGTGGTGGCGAAGATCGCATCCGACTGCTCGTCCAGCATCAGGTGATAATCGCGGAAGTGGCGGCCGCTGATGTGCCAGTGGAAATTCTTGGTCTTCAGGTACAGCGCGAAGGCATCGGCAAGCAGCACGTTGAGCGCTTCCGAAACCTTGTCGACCGAGGCGGATGCCAAATCGGTCGGGGTGTCGAGATCGGATGAGATCTTGTGGTTATCTGGCTTTTTGCTCACGGGAGACCTTCCTGTTAGGACGCGGACATTGACGACGTGTCGTCGCACCCCTAACGCAGGCGAGCAGCGCCGGTTCCTGCCCCGGGAACCGCTTTGCCGGGACCTTCGAAGACCATGGACGATTGGATCGACTACTACGACTCCACGCACACGATCTATGTCAGCAAGCTGCATCGCGATTTGCACTTCCAGATCATCGCGCGGGACATCATCGGCTATATCTCCTCGCCCGACGCGACGGTGCTGGACTATGCCTGCGGCGAGGCTCTGTCGGCGAGCGAGGTCGCGAATGCCTGCGGCAAGCTGATCCTGGCGGAGCCCGCGCCGGGCGTGCGTGGCCGGCTGATCGCGCGCTTTGCGCCGAACACCAAGATCCGTGTCCGCTCGCTTGAAGACGTGCGCAAGATGGCCGAGCAGTCAATCGACCTCGTGGTGATGAACTCGGTCGTCCAATACATGACGCCGGCGGAGCTGGACTCCGCGCTCTCTGTGATCCGCCGGCTCCTGAAACCTTCAGGCAAGCTGGTGCTCGGCGATATCCTGCAGCCCGAGGTCGGCATGTTCAGAGACGTGCTAGCCCTGCTGAGCTTTGGCGCGCGCCACGGCTTTCTGAAGGATGCCCTGGTCGGACTGGTCTCGACCGCGCTGTCCGACTACCGCCACCTGCGCTCGCGCATTGGACTCCAGCGCTACAGCGAGGACGAGATCACCGCCAAGCTTACGGCGGCGGGGTTTTCCGTGCAGCGCGCGCACGCCAATATCGGTCACAACCGTTGGCGCATGACCTTCATCGCGCGCCCACCCTTTGCACGCAGTTAGGGTTAACAAGGAGTGGAGGTGGCCTGCCCGACTACGATCGGTAATGATCAGGTCGGCCCGGTGGCGGAAGCGTCAACGCGAGGGCGGTGCATCGCTCTTTATCCTGGTTCAAATCCAGGCCGGGTCTCCAGCCTTCGCTGGCTCGGCCAGCTTCGGCTCGGCAAGCCCCATCGTAGCGAAGGTTGCCTCGACGAAGCCCGAAGGGCGAAGGCGGGCACGCTTCGACGGACCGTGCCAAACTCAAAATCTCGAAAACAACCCCATGCACAGTAGCCGGCGACTGCCGAGCGATGCCTCGCTGGATTTTGCGAAGGCTTTGACTCGTCGGGCAAATTGGGCGCTCTCGCGCGATCGGCTCAATTTTGGTCCGCGTCGACCACTTCGCACGCAGAGAGCAGCTGCAGCCGATCGGCATCCTTGGCGGCCGAGTTGATCACGGCATCGAGCAGGCCCGGGAAACGCGCTGCCAGATCCTCGCGGCGCAGCCGCATGAATCGGCTGGTCCCCACCACACGGGTCTGCATCAGCCCGCATTCACGCAGCTTGGCGAAGTGATAGGCGAGATTCGACTTGGCCCCGAGGCCGCTGAAGTCGCCGCAGCGCAGTTCGCTGCTGACACGTTCCTGCTGTGCGAGCTGGTAGACGATCGCCAGCCGGATCGGATCGCTCAAGCAATCGAGAACCATCGGCAGTTCGATCTGCTCGCGCGTGGGATGCAAGGGCGTGCGGCTCATGGCAAGATTATAACCATGCGGCCGATTTGCTCAATAGTTCTTGAACCAATTGACAACGGAATTGGGGCAGCGAATAGTTCAATAAACATTGAACTTAGGACTGAGAATAGGAAGATCGGGACATGAGCATCTTCTGGCTGGCGCTTGCCGCGTTTGCGATCGGGACGGAAGCTTTTGTTATTGCGGGACTTTTGCCGACCATCGCGACGGACCTGTCGATCTCGGTATCGGCGGCCGGGCAGTTGGTCACCGTGTACGCCCTTACCTATGCCGTGGGATCGCCGATCCTGGCGGTGACTTTGAACAATATCGACCGCCGCACCGTGCTGACGCTGGCGCTCTCGACCTTCATTGCCGGCAATCTGCTGGCGGTGGTCGCCACCGGCTTCCCGTCGCTGCTGGCCTCGCGGATGCTGATGGCGCTCGGCGCCGGCCTTTGCATGCCCACCGCGCTCGGCGTTTCTGTCGCAGTTGCCTCTCCTGAGCGCCGCGGACGCGCGGTCGCGCTCGTCACCTCGGGCCTCACGGTCGCGACCGTCGTCGGTGTCCCCCTCGGCAATTTCATCGGCAGCCTGTTCGGCTGGCGCGCGACCTTTGCGATGGTCGCCCTGCTCGGCGCCATCGCGCTTGCAGGCCTGCTGTTCGGCCTGCCGCGGGGCCTGCCGCGAAACACGGCTTCGCTGGCCGATCGGCTGGCGGTGGCGCGTCACAGCAATGTCTTGATCGCCCTTCTGATCACGATTTTATGGGCGCTCGGCGGCTTCACCGTGTTCACCTATTTCGCAGTCCCGTTGCGCGGCCTCGGCTTCGATGCGTCGCAAATCAGCCTTGCGCTGCTGATTTTCGGCGGGGCGGCCGCGATCGGGAACATGCTCGGCGGCATCCTAGCAGACCGGCTCGGCACGCTGACCACTGCAGCGCTCGGGCTCGCGGGCATGGCGACGGCGCTGATCCTGCATTCGGTGGTGCTGAAGCTGATGCCGGACCAGGCGCATTATGCGGTGCTCGGCGCGATCTTCCTCTGGGGCATTTCGGGCTGGGCGTTCTACCCGGCGCAGGTTGCCAGCATCATCCGGATCGAGCCGCAGGCCTCCATGATCGCGCTCTCGCTCAACGCGTCCGCCATGTATCTCGGCTTCGCCATTGGTGGTGCCTTGGGCGGGGCGGTGCTCGCGGCACTCTCGCCGACCGATCTCGGCTGGGTCGGCGGATCGAGCGTTGCGGCATCGCTTCTGGTGCATCTCGCCCGGGGTTGGCAGGCCCGGCCAAAACCCGTGAAAATTGCCGGTTGATGGGCATTTTTCGGGGTTTCGCCGCCCCGAAAACTGGTCTAAGACCCACCCGCGCGCGAGGGAAACCCGCGCTCTCGGCTCAGGGGACGCGCGACCAGCGCGCCCTTTTTTTGTGCCTAAATTCCAGCCCGCGAGCGGTGATGCCCAAACGAACCGACATCTCGACCATCCTGATCATCGGCGCCGGTCCCATCGTGATTGGCCAGGCCTGCGAGTTCGACTATTCCGGTACCCAAGCCTGCAAGACGCTGAAGGAAGAGGGCTACCGCATCGTCCTCGTCAATTCCAATCCGGCCACCATCATGACCGACCCGGAATTGGCCGATGCGACCTATATCGAGCCGATCACGCCTGAGATCGTTGCAAAAATCATCGAGAAGGAACGTCACGTCATTCCCGGCGGCTTCGCGCTGCTGCCGACCATGGGCGGCCAGACCGCGCTGAACTGCGCGCTCTCGCTGCGCCGGCAGGGCACGCTCGACAAGTTCGACATCGAGATGATCGGCGCGACTGCTGACGCCATCGACAAGGCCGAGGATCGCCAGCTATTCCGCAATGCCATGGAGAAGATCGGGCTCCAGACACCGAAGTCGCGGCTTGCCAACGCCTCCGAGCTGAAGAAGTCCTTCCGCGACAAGTATCTCGCCGAGCGCGAGAAGCTGTCCGGCGCAGCGCTGGAACAACTCGACCAGCAGTGGACGCTCGGCGAGAACGAGCGTCGCAAGCGCTACCAGGAATACGCGCTGGGCCAGGCGATGATGGCGCTGTCCGAGATCGGACTGCCCGCGATCATCCGGCCCTCCTTTACGCTGGGCGGCACCGGCGGCGGCATCGCCTACAACAAGGAAGAGTTCCTCGACATCATCGAGCGCGGCCTCGATGCGTCCCCCACCAACGAGGTCCTGATCGAGGAATCCGTTCTCGGCTGGAAAGAGTTCGAGATGGAGGTGGTGCGCGACAAGAAGGACAATTGCATCATCGTCTGCTCGATCGAGAATTTCGATCCGATGGGCGTGCACACCGGCGACTCCATCACGGTGGCGCCGGCGCTGACGCTGACCGACAAGGAATACCAGATCATGCGCGACGCCTCGCTGGCGGTGCTGCGCGAGATCGGGGTCGAGACCGGCGGCTCGAACGTTCAGTTCGGCATCAACCCGGCCGACGGCCGCATGGTCGTGATCGAGATGAACCCGCGTGTTTCTCGTTCTTCGGCGTTGGCGTCGAAGGCGACGGGCTTCCCGATCGCCAAGGTCGCAGCCAAGCTCGCGATCGGCTACACGCTGGACGAGATCACCAACGACATCACCGGCGGCGCGACGCCGGCCTCGTTCGAGCCGACCATCGACTACGTCGTGACCAAGATCCCACGTTTCGCCTTCGAGAAATTCCCCGGCGCCTCCCACACGCTGACGACCTCGATGAAGTCGGTCGGCGAGGTCATGGCGATCGGCCGCACCTTCCAGGAAAGCCTGCAAAAGGCGCTGCGCGGGCTCGAGACCGGGCTGACCGGCCTCGACGAGATCGAGATCGAAGGGCTCGGCCAGGGCGACGACAAGAACGCAATCCGCGCCGCACTCGGCACGCCGACGCCGAACCGGCTGCTCCAGGTCGCGCAGGCGATGCGGCTCGGCTGGTCCAACGACGAGATCTTCAACTCCTGCAAGATCGACCCCTGGTTCCTCGCCGAGATGCGCTGCATCGTCGACATGGAGGACAAGGTTCGCAAGAACGGCCTGCCGCAAAATGCCTTCGGCATGCGCACGCTGAAGGCCATGGGCTTCTCGGACGCGCGACTCGCGGTGCTCTCGGAGAGCACGGAAGCCGACGTTACGGCAAAGCGCCACGCGCTCGGCGTCCGCCCGGTGTTCAAGCGCATCGACACCTGCGCCGCCGAGTTCGCCTCGCCCACCGCCTATATGTATTCGACCTACGAGGCGCCGTTCGCGGGCGCAGTTGCGGACGAAAGCGAGCCGTCGGATCGCAAGAAGGTCATCATCCTCGGCGGCGGCCCGAATCGCATCGGCCAGGGCATCGAGTTCGACTACTGCTGCTGTCACGCCTGCTTCGCGCTGCATGACGCCGGCTACGAATCCATCATGGTCAACTGCAATCCGGAGACGGTGTCGACCGACTACGACACCGCCGACCGGCTGTATTTCGAGCCGCTTACGGCCGAAGACGTGCTTGAGATCATTGCGACCGAGCGCAGCAAGGGAACGCTGCATGGCGTGATCGTGCAGTTCGGCGGCCAGACCCCGCTGAAGCTCGCGCGTGCGCTGGAGGCCGCCGAAGTGCCGATCCTCGGCACCTCGCCCGACGCCATCGATCTCGCCGAGGACCGCGACCGCTTCAAGCGCGTGCTCGACAAGCTTCGTCTCAAGCAGCCGAAGAACGGCATTGCCTATTCGGTCGAGCAGGCGCGGCTCGTCTCCGCCGATCTCGGGCTGCCGCTGGTGGTGCGTCCGTCGTACGTGCTCGGCGGCCGCGCGATGCAGATCATCCGCGAGGAGAACCAGCTCAACGACTATCTGCTCGGCACGCTGCCCGAGCTCGTGCCGTCCGATGTCAAGGCGCGCTACCCGAACGACAAGACCGGGCAGATCAACACCGTGCTCGGCAAGAACCCGCTGCTGTTCGACCGCTACCTCTCCGACGCCACCGAGGTCGATGTCGACTGCCTTTGCGACGGCAAGGACGTCTTCATCGTCGGCATCATGGAGCACATCGAGGAAGCCGGCATCCACTCCGGCGACTCCGCCTGCACGCTGCCGCCCTACTCGCTCGATGCGAAGATGATCGAAGAGCTGAAGCGACAGACCCGCGAGCTCGCGCTCGGCCTCGACGTCGTCGGCCTGATGAACGTGCAATACGCCATCAAGGACGGCGAGATCTACGTGCTCGAGGTCAATCCGCGCGCCTCGCGCACGGTGCCGTTCGTCGCCAAGGTGATCGGCACGCCGGTCGCCAAGATTGCCGCTCGCATCATGGCCGGCGAGAAGCTCGCCGACTTCAACCTGAAGAAGGCCCAGCTCAAGCACGTCGGCGTCAAGGAGTCGGTCTTCCCCTTTGCGCGCTTCCCCGGCGTCGACACGGTGCTCGGCCCTGAGATGCGCTCGACCGGCGAGGTCATGGGCATCGACCGCTCCTTCGAGGTCGCGTTCGCCAAGAGCCAGCTCGGCGGCGGCACCCGCGTGCCACGCAAGGGCACGGTGTTCGTCTCGGTGCGCGACAGCGACAAGAACCGCATCGCAGAGGCGGTGCGGCTGTTGCAGTCCGTCGGCTTCAAGGTGCTGGCGACGTCGGGCACGCAGCGCTTCCTGGCCGACCAGGGCATTCCGACCGAGAAGGTGAACAAGGTGCTGGAGGGCCGGCCGCACATCGTCGACGCCATCACCAATGGCGACATCCAGCTGGTCTTCAACACGACGGAAGGTCCGCAGGCGCTGGCCGACAGCCGCTCGCTGCGGCGCGCGGCCCTCTTGCATAAAGTGCCGTATTACACCACTCTTTCCGGGGCCGTGGCGGCCGCGCAGGGCATCCGCGCTTATCTGGGCGGGGACCTTGAGGTTCGTACCCTGCAGAGCTACTTTTCGGAAACCTGATCGTTAGCGGGGGCGAGACCCTCGCTAAGTGATTGGCAATGAAGCTACAATGACCGGAGGAACTGTCCGGCCATGTGGTTGTTCTGTTCCGGCGCCAGCCCCACATAACGTTCCGGTGGCCGCATGTTCAGCCCCGGGATCACCGACGAATCAAGGTTGCTGCGCCTCACTTTTTTTGGGGGCGCGGGGCCGAAGGACGAGAGAAGAGATGGAAAAGGTTCCGATGACTTCGGCCGGATTTGCCGCGCTCGGAGAAGAATTGAAGCATCGCCAGTCCGTGGATCGTCCGCGGATCATCGAGCATATCGCCGAGGCGCGCTCACACGGAGACCTGTCGGAGAACGCGGAATATCATGCCGCGAAGGAAGAGCAGTCCCATAATGAGGGCCGCATCGCCGAGCTCGAGGACAAGCTCGCGCGCGCCGACATCATCGACATCTCCAAACTGTCCGGCGATACCATCAAGTTTGGCGCCACCGTGACGTTGGTCGACGAGGACACCGAGAAGAAGACGGTGTGGCAGATCGTCGGCGAGGTCGAGGCTGATGCCAAGAAGGGCCGCATCTCCATCACCTCACCGCTCGCCCGCGCGCTGATCGGCAAGAAGAAGGGCGCCTCCGTCGAGGTCAACACGCCAGGCGGCGCCAAGGCCTACGAGATCACCAAGGTCGAGTGGCGGTAACCCGTGCCGCGATAGATACCGAATGCAAAAGCCGCGCGGCCAGCGCGGCTTTTTTGTCTCGCGCTCGTTATGCGATTGTGAACGGCCGCGATTGTGAACGATGACGTCCTCCGTCATGCTCTCTTGGCTGCATCAAGGGAGGACACGATGGACGTCGATCGTATCGCCGCGCAGAGCCAGCCCTATCTGCTCAGCCTGTTCCGCTTCATCACCGGACTTCTGCTGTTCCAGTTCGGCGTGGCAAAACTGTTCAAGTTTCCGCCCGTCGAGATGTTCGCCGACGTCACGCCGCTGTCGCTCTGGGGCATCGCCGGCATGATCGAACTGGTGTTCGGCGGGCTGTTGATGCTGGGCCTCTTCACACGCCTCGTCGCCTTCATTCTGTCGGGCGAGATGGCGTTCGCCTATTTCATCGAGCATCTGCCGCACAGCTTCTTCCCGCTCGTCAATGAGGGGACGCTGGCGATCCTGTTCTGCTTTGCCTGCCTTTATCTTGCGTCAGCCGGCGGCGGTCCGATCAGCGTGGATGCGATGCGGCGAGGATGAGTCTC
The DNA here is from genome assembly GCF_059803475.1 of Bradyrhizobium sp. UFLA05-89. Lineage (NCBI taxonomy): Bacteria > Pseudomonadati > Pseudomonadota > Alphaproteobacteria > Hyphomicrobiales > Nitrobacteraceae > Bradyrhizobium > Bradyrhizobium sp. UFLA05-89. The sequence goes on from NZ_JBANBA010000022.1 coordinate 28,594, forward strand.
GCTTCAGCGCCGCCCCTTCACCTCCAGCGGCACGGCGGCTTCGTATTTCGAATTGTGCAGCACCAATGAGGTCCGGACGTTGCGCACATGCGGAGCCGCGGTGAGATGCGTGACGAAATCCTGGAACGTCGCCATGTCCGGCGCGACGCATTTCAGGATGAAATCGACCTCGCCCGACAGCATCCAGCATTCGCGCACCAGCGGTTCGGCGCGCACGAACTGCTCGAAGGCGCGCAAGTCCGCCTCCGCCTGGCTCGACAAATGAACCGCAGCGAACACCGTCACGTCGAAGCCGAGCTTTCGCGAATCGAGCAGCCCGCGATAGCCGTGGATATAGCCCTCCTCCTCGAGCGCCCGGACACGCCGCAGGCAGGGCGGCGGCGAAATGCCGACACGCTTGGCCAGTTCGACATTGGTGATTCGACCGTCGGCCTGGATTTCGGCGAGAATTTTGAGATCGATCTCGTCTAGGTTCCGCGACACGTGATTGGAACTCCTGGCCTTGTCTGCGGTATCGGGTGGGTTCGTCGCAATCCTCATACCCAGTCCCACCGAGATGCGCAATTTTATTGCGCGTGCAGCGCAACGATCTTTTGTTCCCGGGGGGAAAAATCCGCCGACATGGGCTGCAATTCTTGCATAGCTCGCCAGAAGGCTTAGATTAGTACTGACATTTCAGCGCCTCCGCGGCGCCTTCCCAGGCACTATCCGCGCCCGCGCTGCAACTCCCCCAAGAGAGAGGCACCGGTCCACATGCGCGCGCCCATCCATGCCAAGGTCGTCATCATCGGCTCCGGCCCCGCCGGCTACACCGCGGCGATCTACGCCGCGCGTGCGATGCTTGAGCCGATCCTGATCCAGGGCATCCAGCCGGGCGGCCAGCTCACCATCACGACCGACGTCGAGAACTATCCCGGCTTTGCCGACGTGATCCAGGGGCCCTGGTTGATGGAGCAGATGGAGAAGCAGGCGGTCCATGTCGGCACCAGGATCGTCACCGACCTGGTCACCAAGCTGGAAACCGCGCAGCAGCCGTTCCGCCTTACCTGCGACAGCGGCGACGTCTACCTCGCCGACACCGTGATCCTCGCCACAGGCGCGCAAGCGCGCTGGCTCGGGCTGCCCTCCGAAGGGAAATTCCAGGGCGGCGGCGTGTCGGCCTGCGCCACCTGCGACGGCTTCTTCTACCGCGGCAAGGAAGTCGTGGTCGTCGGCGGCGGCAATACCGCGGTCGAGGAAGCGTTGTACCTGACCAACCATGCCTCGCAGGTCACCATCGTGCATCGTCGCGACCACTTCCGCGCCGAGCGCATCCTGCAGGAGCGTCTGTTCAAGCACCCGAAGATCAAGGTGGTCTGGGACTCGGCTGTCGACGAGATCTGCGGCACCGAGAACCCGAACAAGGTCACGCATGTCCGTCTGAAGAACGTCAAGACCGGCGCGCTCACGGAACTGAAGGCCGACGGCATCTTCATCGCCATCGGCCACGCGCCGGCGACCGAGCTCGTGAAGGGCCAGGTGAAACTCAAACCGTCGGGCTATGTCGAGGTCGCCCCGAACTCGACCGCCACCTCGGTGCCCGGCCTGTTCGCGGCCGGCGACGTCGCCGATGAAACCTATCGCCAGGCCGTCACGGCCGCAGGCCTCGGCTGCATGGCCGCACTCGAAGCCGAACGTTTCTTGGCCCTGCGCGCCAGCGAGCGCGCGGCAGCGGAATAACGACCATGCCTCGAACACGCGACGGATTTACCGATATGGACTGGGACAAGCTGAAGGTCTTTCACGCGGCAGCGGAAGCGGGCAGCTTCACGCATGCGGGCGAGCAGCTCGGCCTGTCGCAGTCGGCGGTGTCACGCCAGGTCTCGGCGCTGGAGCAGGAGCTCTCGGTCTCGCTCTTCCACCGCCATGCCCGCGGCCTGATCCTCACCGAGCAGGGCGACCTGTTGTTCCGCACCGCGCATGACGTGTTCATGCAGCTCCAGGCGGCGCGCGCGAAACTGACCGACAGCCGCGAGCGGCCGAGCGGCGACCTCAAGATCACGACCACGCCCGGCGTCGGCATCAACTGGCTGATCCCGCGGCTCGGTGAGTTCACCTCGCTCTATCCGGAGATCCGCATCTCCCTGATCGTCACCGACGAGGAGCTCGACCTGTCGATGCGCGAGGCTGACGTTGCGATCCGCACCCGCAAGCCGACGCAGCCGGATCTCATCCAGCGCAAGCTTTTTGCGATGGGCTTCCACGCCTATTGCTCGCCGGAATACATCAAGCGCTTCGGTACGCCGCGTACGCTGGAGGAGCTCGACTCCCACCGCATCATCACGCTCAGCGACGGCAACTTCGCCCCGCATTTGCAGAACCGCAACTGGCTTGTCGAAGCTGCGCGTAACGGTTCGGGCCCGCGCGAGGCTTACTTCAAGGTCAACAACATCCTCGGTCTCGTGCGCGCGTGTCAGCAGGGCCTCGGGATTGCGGCGCTGCCGGATTATCTCGTCGAAGAAAACAGCCGTCTCGTGCAGCTGTTCGGCGAATCGGACTCGATTCAACTCGATACGTATTTCGTCTATCCCGAGGAGTTGAAGACGGTCGCGCGCGTGCAGGTGTTCCGCGACTTCGTGGTGAGCAAGGCGCAACGCTGGCCGTCCTGATTTCCGCATGACTGACATGCGACCTCGGCTGTTGCTGCAGGGCGCTCGGCAAGCCCATACTGTTTGCACGCTGAGCCTTCGCGTTGCGCATTTGTCCCCCTCCTCCAGTGGCGCGGGAGTTCAGTAATCCCTCTTGGAAGGTGATTGTGTCGGCCTCACGTGGCCAATACCTAAGCCGGGCCCTTCGGGTCCGGCTTTTTTTCTGCCAATTTGGTCTTCGCTTTCCGCGTGTATTGACAGTTCCACATATCCCACGCATCATTTGCGCACCATGATCACGAATTCGTGCGCAATCCTCTCGAAGGCGATCGCCTCGAAAAAAGCCCCCCACCCGGGGCCAAGGGATATTTGCGCGCGCTAGACCTTCTCGTCGTCGCGATCCCGAAAAACCCCGCCGTCTGGACGGGGTTTTTTCATGTGCCTCCGTCTCAGACCTCAACTGAAGGAGATGGAACATGACCGACCTAAGACAACGATTGCAGGGCCTCTGGCTGCCTCTGGTGACGCCGTTTCGCGACGGCCATCTCGACGAGCGCTCGCTCCGGCAGCTCGCGCGACACTACGCGTGCGAGGCCATCGACGGCTTCATCCTCGGCGCGACCTCCGGTGAAGGCATGACGCTGAAGGGCGCCGAGCTCGAGCGCCTCGTCGCAACCGTGCGCGAGGAGCTCGCCGCGCAACGTCGCAGCGTTCCGATCGTTCTTGGCCTCTCCGGCGCGGACACCGCGCGGCTGAAGGAAAGCCTGGATGAAACCGCGGACTGGCCGATCGACGGTTATCTGATCGCGAGCCCCTACTACCTGCGGCCATCGCAGCGCGGCCTATGTGCGCATTTCGAGGCGCTCGCCGATCACGCTGCCTGGCCGATCGTGCTCTACAACATTCCCTATCGCACCTCGGTCAATCTCACCAACCAGACGCTGCTCCGCCTTGCCGAGCATCCGAACATCGTTGGCCTGAAGGATTGCTCCGCGAACCGCGAGCAATCGATCGCGCTGCTCCGCGACAAGCCGGACCACTTTCGTGTGCTGACCGGCGAGGACGCGCACACTCATGAAGCGCTGAGCGACGGCGCGGATGGCGCCATCTTGCTCTCCGCCCACATCGAGACCGCAACCTTTGCTGCGATTCATACCGAGCTGAAGCGCGGCAATGCCGACACCGCGCTCGCGCGCTGGCAGGAGGTTTCGGAGTTGACGCGGCTGTTGTTCGCCGAGCCGAGTCCGGCGCCGGCAAAGTACTGGCTGTGGCGATGCGGCCTCATCGACAGTCCGGAGGTGCGCCTGCCGATGGTCGAGGTCGGAAGCGAACTCGCCGCCGCGCTCGATAGCGAGATCGCGCGGAGGTTGGAAAAATCCGCCTATGGGGAATCGTCGGTGGCTCCGCGCCCTGACGGCCGCATGGCAACGCCTTTCATGCAGACCTGAGCACGGACGCGTCGAGACGTATCCGATGTCCGATTGGCTGCGCCGTGATATCGGCCTGACCGAAGACGTCGTGACATCGGCATTGGAGCGGCTTGACGGCATCAAGCGGAGGCACTGCGGATGGGTCTGATGGCTGCGAGGTCGTGCGGAAGACGCAGTCTCTTCGCCTCGCCCTGCGCACACGAAGCTACCCTCTCCCACACGGGAGAGGGTGCATCACAAGCTTGGCTCGATCTCGATCACGCCCGCGGCGCGCAGCGGACGTAGACCATGTTGCCGTAGCGGGTGGCGGCGTCCTTGTCGATGAATCGGGTGACCATGACGCGGCCGTCGAAGGAGACGATCTCGCGGTCCTGCTCGCCGGGAGTCGGTCCGGCCGGTCCGATATAGTTCTTGCCGCTTGGTGAGCCCTTCAGCCGCAGCTCCTGCGGCGTCGCCTGGTCGGCCAGGTGCATGATCACGCCGCCGCTCGATCCGGCGCCGATCACATAGGGATTCTTGCACTGCGCGCGGGCCGCAGCCTCGGTGCGGGCGCGGTCGGACGGGTTCTGGAACGAGGCAAGGCCCCAGCGGCCGACGATCTCGTCGGCGCGGATCGACGCCGGCATTTCCGGCCCAGTGCCGGGCTCGGCCTCCGGCGCCGGCGAGGACGATGAGAACGACGGCAGGCTCATGCCGCCGCCACATGCACCCAGCAGCAGCGCCAAGGCTGCGGCGGCGCCCAGCTTGGCAACCGTCCGCGCGTGAGCTGAACTGATCATGGCATTCCCCCGAGCAAAGCGCCCCCCAAACACGAGCCTGACAGCCCCCTCCCGCAGCCAAGCGCAAAACCGCTGCCGGGGCAATGACGTCGTAGAATACGCCAGCGTCCCCAATTCGTTTCGATCGTCAACATCCTATATCCGTCTCACCAATGGCTTAACCACCCTTTGCTTGACAGGATCGCGGCCAAGCCATATTTCCGGGCGCACTATTAGCACTCGGGAAGCCCGATTGCTAAAGCGCGCCGTTCGATCCCGGCATTCGATCCGGAGGTCGGACGGGGGCGCAGGCCCCTCTCCTAGTTCCGTCGCTTCCGAAGCGAGCTTCCAAAGGGAAACGTCATGGCTAAGTCCAAATTTCGTCCGCTGCATGACCGTGTCGTGGTCAAACGTATCGATGCCGAGGAAAAGACCAAGGGCGGCATCATCATTCCCGACACCGCCAAGGAGAAGCCGTCCCAGGGCGAAATCGTCGCCGTCGGCCTCGGCGGCCGCGACGAGGCGGGCAAGCTGATCCCGATCGACCTCAAGGTCGGCGACCGCGTGCTGTTCGGCAAGTGGTCGGGCACCGAGGTCAAGATCGACAATGAAGATCTCCTGATCATGAAGGAGTCGGACATCATGGGCGTGCTGGCCTAAGGCCACAACGTCCCTTCAAACGCCGCCGCGCTTCCCTCTTGTCATGCCCGGGCTTGAGCCGGGCATCCATCCTGCTTCGAAAGATGATGGATTGCCGGGTCAAGCCCGGCAATGACGATTAGGGTGCGCGGCCCATTTCCACATCATGCCAGGAGCAAAAAATGGCTGCCAAGGACGTCAAGTTTTCCGGAGACGCGCGCGAACGCATGCTGCGCGGCGTCGACATTCTCGCCAACGCCGTCAAGGTGACGCTCGGCCCGAAGGGCCGCAACGTCGTCATCGAGAAGAGCTTCGGCGCGCCCCGCATCACCAAGGACGGCGTCACCGTCGCCAAGGAGATCGAGCTCGAGGACAAGTTCGAGAACATGGGCGCCCAGATGGTGCGTGAGGTCGCCTCCAAGACCAACGACCTTGCTGGCGACGGCACCACCACCGCGACCGTGCTGGCTCAGGCCATCGTGCGCGAAGGCGCCAAGGCGGTTGCCGCCGGCATGAACCCGATGGACCTCAAGCGCGGCATCGACACCGCGGTTGCGGCTGTCATCAAGGACATCGAGAAGCGCGCCAAGCCCGTCGCCGCCTCGTCCGAGGTCGCCCAGGTCGGCACCATCTCGGCCAATGGCGATGCCGCCATCGGCAAGATGATCGCGCAGGCGATGCAGAAGGTCGGCAACGAGGGCGTCATCACCGTCGAGGAGAACAAGTCGCTCGACACCGAAGTCGACATCGTCGAGGGCATGAAGTTCGACCGCGGCTATCTGTCGCCCTACTTCGTCACCAACGCCGAGAAGATGACCGCCGAGCTCGAGGACGCCTACATCCTCTTGCACGAGAAGAAGCTCTCGGGCCTGCAGGCCATGCTGCCGGTGCTGGAAGCCGTGGTGCAGTCCGGCAAGCCGCTCGTCATCATCGCAGAGGACGTCGAGGGTGAGGCGTTGGCCACGCTGGTCGTGAACCGTCTCCGCGGCGGCCTGAAGGTTGCCGCCGTCAAGGCCCCGGGCTTCGGTGATCGCCGCAAGGCCATGCTCGAGGACCTCGCGATCCTCACCGGCGGCCAGCTGATCTCCGAAGAGCTTGGCATCAAGCTCGAGAACGTCACGGTGAAGATGCTCGGCCGCGCCAAGAAGGTCGTGATCGACAAGGAGAACACCACGATCGTCAACGGCGCCGGCAAGAAGCCGGACATCGAGGCCCGCGTCGGCCAGATCAAGGCCCAGATCGAGGAAACCACCTCGGACTACGACCGTGAAAAGCTCCAGGAGCGTCTGGCCAAGCTCGCCGGCGGCGTCGCGGTGATCCGCGTCGGCGGCGCGACCGAGATCGAGGTCAAGGAGAAGAAGGACCGCGTCGAGGACGCGCTCAACGCCACCCGCGCGGCCGTGCAGGAAGGCATCGTCCCCGGCGGCGGCGTCGCGCTGCTCCGCGCCAAGAAGGCGGTGGGCCGTCTCACCAACGCCAATGCCGACGTGCAGGCCGGCATCAACATCGTGCTGAAGGCGCTCGAAGCCCCGGTCCGCCAGATCTCCGAGAACGCCGGCCTCGAAGGCTCGGTCGTCGTCGGCAAGATCCTGGAGAACAAGTCCGAGACCTTCGGCTTCGACGCCCAGACCGAGCAGTACGTCGACCTGGTCGAGAAGGGCATCATCGACCCCGCCAAGGTGGTGCGCACCGCGCTTCAGGACGCCTCCTCCGTGGCCGGCCTGCTGGTGACCACCGAAGCCATGGTCGCCGAGCTGCCGAAGAAGGAAGCAGCCCCCGCGATGCCGGCCGGCGGCGGCATGGGCTTCTGAGCCCGTCGCAGCAAAAAAATCGCGCGAAGGCCGCCTCCGGGCGGCCTTCTTTTTTGCCCAGAATGGCCTGCGCTTTCCGATTCAACCTCCGGCCAAAACCCACTACGGTGGCGCCGATTCTGATCTCTTGAGGGTTTCGTCGATGCGCGCGCTTTCGTTCTGCTCGATTGGTTTTTTGGCGGCATTGCTTGCAGTTTCGCCTGAGGTCGCGTCCGCCCAGATGAAGCTGTCGCCAAAGGCCGCCGCGCCCAGTGGAACCGAGACGCGCTATTTCACCTCGATCGACGGGCTCATGGACGGCAATGCCGATGTGATCCTGAAGGAGACCCGCCAGGGCAAGACGGTCACCGCGGCCGTGCTCGACGTCTGCTATCCCGCAGCGAAGAATTCCGACCGCAAGGACCGCTTCGTCGTCAACCTCACGGTCGCCGGCCAGCTCTTGTCGGGCACGACGCAGAGTCTCGGCGACAAGGCGCCGGTCACCGTCAAGCTGACGCGCAAGCCGACCAGCGATACCTTCGAATTCCGTGGCCAGATCTCGATCGGCGGCAACGTGACCGAGGTCGCCTCGCCCGACAATTCCGATCTCAGCGAGAAGGAGTTTCTGGACAACCAGACCTCCGACGACGGCATCACGCCACAGCCGAAGGATTTCACCGAGGTCTCGCCGGAAGCGATCGCGGTCAAGGTCAAGTTAGAGGCGGCGACCGACTTCCTGAAGAGCCTGAAGGGCCAGGATGTCGAGGTGACGCTGGCAAGCCTGTCGGTCGGCTGCGACGCGCTGCGCGCCGGCGAGCAGACCATCAACATGTCGGTCGATCCGGAACGGGCAGCTGCGCTGCTCGCCAAGTTCAAGGCGATGCCGGGCGTCACCGCAGTGGGCTGGACCGCCGGCATGATGGAGATGGACCGCACCATCCGCTTCGCCGCCGCCGACTGGCGCGACGGCGACAAGATCAGCCGGGACCGGCTCGCCGGCACCGTCGCCAACGTGCTGGCGAGGACGCTGACGGCAAAAACCGTCTCGCAAAGCTTCGACCCCGTCACCGGCAAGCTCAAGGTCGTCTTGAAGCGGCCGAACCAGGATTTCCCAGCGCTCGAGCTCACCGATACGATCGAGGTCGCGGGCCTGGTCTCGACCGACAAGCCCGGCAGCAGCGACCGCCTCCTGCTCTGGGTCGGCAGCCCCGCGATCACAACGGCCGACGAGAGCACCGGCGCCAAGCTCAACCTGTCGGATGAAGCCGGCACCGATGAAGAGGGCGATCAGACCGACGACAACGGCGCGATCGAGGCGCTGACGAAGGAATTGAAGGGCCAGCGCTGGGACGCCGACAAGTCGGTGTGGAAGTAGTCCGTACACCAACTCTTGGTCATCGCCCGGCTTGACCGGGCGATCCAGTACGCCGAGGCGGTCGTGATTGAATCGATGGGCCGCGGCGTACTGGGTGCCCCGGTCGAGCCGGGGCACGACAGCGAGTTGGTTTAATTCCCGTTCATCCGGAAGCGCAGCGGCTTGGGGCCGATCAGCGTGAGAAAGTCACCCTGGCGCTTCCAGGTCTCGACGCTGGCGAGCGCCGCGACGAGGTCGTCATCGGCCTGGGCCTTGGCCGGCGGACAGGAACGGTCCTGGATCTGGCCGGGTACGAAGATCACCGTGTTGCCGGCGACCGAGAACTGACCTTTGCCGCCCTTGCACCAGAGCTCCAACACCACCTCGCCATTGTCGCCGATCTCGATGTTGGGAATGCGCTTCGAGCCCTGCTGCGGCAAGGCTTCGAGCGTCATCTCGGATCCGAAGGGAAAGCCGTCCTCGGCGTGGCTTGCGCCCGCCATCAGCACCACCGCGGCCGCCGCGCACACCATCTGCTTGACCGAAACCATGAGACCTCTCGACCGTCCTTGAACCGCCGCACCTTCTATAAGACGGGAACGACGTTGAGAAGGTTCGCCGCACACGCAAAATCCCCGCGGGGTTTTTCCCGCGGGGATGTCGTTACGTTGAGAATGCGTCGCGCTACTTCAACACCAGCGCCGTGAACGGCCATACGTAGGCCTGGAGCGTCACGAGCACGCCGACCAAGCAGGCCAGCACGATCGAGTGCCAGAACACGAAGCGCAGGATCGTGCCCTCGTGGCCGTACCACCGCGTGGCGGTGGAGGCGACCACGATCGACTGCGCATCGATCATCTTGCCCATCACGCCGCCGGAGGAGTTCGCCGCCGCCATCAGGATGGGCGACAATCCGATCTGTTGCGACGTGATCTTCTGGAGGTTGCCGAACAGGATGTTCGAGGCGGTATCCGATCCCGTCAGCGCGACACCCAACCAGCCGAGCAGCGTGCCGAAGAAGGGATAGAGCACGCCAGTCGCCGCAAAGGCGAGACCGAGCGTCGCGTCGACGCCCGAAAGGCGGGTGAGCGTGCCGATCGCGAGCATCGCCGAGATCGTGATCAGCGAGATCGCGCAGAGCCGGATCGTGCGGCCATATTCGACCAGCAGCCGGCCGGGACCGACGCCCATCAGGAAGCCCGAGATGATCGCCGCGATCAGCATGCCCGTGCCGGTGAAGGACAGATAGGTAAAGTTGAACACCGCACCTTCCGGCGTGGGGCCAGCCGCAACCGGCGGCATCTTGTTGATCATCTTGTCGAGATCGGGAACTGCATACTTCCAGACGAACAACGAGTCCGCCCAGGACTTGAACCATCCACTGCCCCAGATCAGCATCACGACGCAGACGATGATCCACGGCAACAGCGCGCTCCACAGCTCGGCCTGCGTGAGCGGCGTCTTGTCGAGCGGTGCAGTCTTGCCCATTTCCGACACCGATTCATCGCGGCCGCGCAGCGCCGGCGACAGCCAGAGCTGCTTGGGTTGCCACACTTTCAGGAACAGGATCAGCGCCCCCATCGAAATCAGCGACGCCCCGATGTCGACGATCCAGGGATTGATGAAGTTGGAGATCACGAATTGCGGGATTGCGAAGGACACGCCGGTGACAAGGATCGCCGGCCAGATATCCTTCATGCCGCGCCAGCCCGCGAACGCCCAGACCACCCAGAATGGCACGATCAGCGAGAAGAACGGCAACTGCCGTCCGACCATCGCGCCGAGGATATACGGATCAAGTCCGGTGACGGAGGCAAGGCCCTGGATCGGCGTGCCAAGTGCGCCATAGGCGACCGGCGCGGTGTTTGCGATCAGCGACAGGCCGGAGGCGGCGAGCGGCGAGAAGCCGAGACCGATCAGCACGGCGCCGGTGATCGCGACAGGCGTGCCGAAACCCGAGGCGCCTTCGAAGAAGGCGCCGAAGGAGAACGCGACCAGCAGGAGTTGCAGGCGCCGGTCCTCGGTGACGCCGCCGACCGCGCGCTTCAACAGCTCGAAGCGCCCCGTCGTGACCGTCACCTGGTAGAGGAAGATGACGTTGAGGACGATCCATCCGATCGGGAAGAAACCGGTGACGACGCCGAGTGCGGAGGCGCGGACCGACATGTTCACCGGCATGGTGAAGATGACGATCGTGATCAGGTTGGTGATGATGACGGCAATCACGGCCGCGATGTGCGCTTTCACGCGCCCGCTTGCGATCATGATCAACAGCGAGACCACCGGGACCGCCGCCGCGATGGTCGACAACGCCGCATTGTTCAGTGGGTTATAAACTTGATTCCACATGCTCGTCCTCCCCCACGCATTGGTGCGGCAGGGCGGCCAGCGTGGATAGCCGAACCTGCTTGATGCGGGTCGCGATAGTCCCTGAGCCTGAGGCGGTCATGTCGCGAGTGCGGCGGTTCCCATCCGCTCACAAGCTCGCGAAGTTCCGAAGGCCCCCACCCCGCGCCGTTATGCCCATGCTAGGGTTGCCGGCCCGGACAACGCAAATCGCCGGATTTGCAACTTTAGTCTAAGCGCGCTTATTTGCGCCGTTGCATCAGGCGCTTGCGCCTACCCCGCAGGAGACCCCTATCTGTGAAGAACATCCGCGCGACGCTCGCGACCGTTTGGCGAATCGCCATCCCCTACTTCCGGTCCGAGGACAAATGGGCCGGCCGCGGCCTGCTCGCCGCAGTGATCGCGATCGAGCTGGCGCTGGTCGCGATCGACGTGCTCGTGAACCAGTGGCAGAACCGTTTCTACAGTGCGCTCCAGGCCTATGATCTGGACAGCTTCGTGCGCGAGATCTGGATCTTCATCGGCCTCGCCTCGGCCTTCGTCGCACTGGCCGTCTATCAGCTCTATCTGAACCAATGGCTCCAGATCCGCTGGCGGCAATGGCTGACGCGGCACTATCTCGGCGAATGGCTCGATGACGCCACGCACTACCGCATGCAGCTCACCGGCGACGCCGCCGACAATCCGGACCAGCGCATCACCGACGACGTCAAGAATTTCGTCGAGCAGACCCTGAGCATCGGCGTCGGCCTGCTGTCCTCGATCGTGACGCTGTTCTCCTTCGTGATCATTCTTTGGGGCCTCTCCAACGCCGCCCCCCTGCATCTCTTCGGCAGCGACTTCGCGATCCCCGGCTATCTGTGCTGGGGTGCCCTGATCTACGCGATCCTCGGCACCGCCCTGACGCACTGGATTGGTGTGCCGCTGGTCAATCTCAATTTCGAGCAGCAGCGCTTTGAAGCCGACTTCCGCTTCAACCTGGTCCGGGTGCGCGAGAATTCCGAACAGATCGCGCTGCTCAAGGGCGAGAGCGCCGAGCGCGGACGCCTCCTGCACCGCTTCAGCTTCGTGATCGGCAACTGGTACGCGATCATGAGCCGCACCAAGCGCCTCACCGCGTTCACGGCGAGCTATCAGCAGGCTGCCGTGATCTTTCCCTACGTGTTGGTGGCGCCGGCCTATTTCGCCAAGAAGATCCAGCTCGGTGACATGATGCAGACCGGCTCGGCCTTCTCGAGCGTGCAGCGCGCGCTGTCGTTCTTCGTGACGACCTACCGCTCGCTCGCCGAATGGCGCGCGGTGGTTGCCCGTCTCGACGGCTTCGAGATGTCGGTCAGCTCGGCCGCCAATCTCCCCGCGCACGAGCCGACCATCGGCGTCACGCCATCCACGGGCAGCGAGGCCATCGCGCTCGAGCAGTTGCTGGTGAAGCTGCCGAACGGCAAGCCGCTGGTCGCAGCCAACGCCTTTGCGATCCAGCACCCCGAGCGCGTGCTGGTGACGGGACCGTCGGGCTCGGGCAAGTCGACGCTGTTCCGCGCCATCGCCGGGGTCTGGCCGTTCGGCACTGGCAAGATCGCCATCCCCGGGAAATCCAGCCTGATGATGCTGCCGCAGCGGCCTTATTTCCCGATTGGCCCGCTCGGCGACGCCGTGATCTACCCGGCCGAGCACGGCACGGTTGCGCCCGACAAGATCAAGGACGCGCTGAGAGCGGTCGGCATGCCGCGGCTTGCCGAGCAGCTCGACGAGGAAGCGCACTGGAACAGGACGCTGTCGCTCGGCGAGCAGCAGCGGTTAGGGGTGGCACGGGCGCTGCTGCATGCGCCGGATTACCTGTTCCTCGACGAGGCGACTGCCTCGCTCGATGAGCCGTCCGAGGCCCTGCTCTACCGCCTCATGGAGGAAAGGCTGCCGTCGACCACGATCGTGTCGATCGGCCACCGCTCGACGCTCGATGCCTTCCACAGCCGCCATGTCAGGCTGGTCCAGGACGGCGAGATCCACGTGCTCGGCGGGGTCGGCGCACCGGCCTGGGCGGAGCCGAGCGAAGCGCGCTGAATGCTTCCACAGTGACCGTGCACTCCCTCTCCCGCTTGCGGGAGAGGGCTATCGCATTGATGTGAGAGCTTGAGGCGCTGAAGCTTCCATATCGTCATGGCCGGGCATAGCCGTCCGAAGGACGGCGTCGCTTCCGCTCGCCTATGTCCCGGCCATCCACGCCTTGCCTAACGGCACAAGGAACGTGGATGCCCGGGACAGGCCCGGGCATGACGCAGTTATCCGTGTAGCGCCCACGGGAGACGTTCACGCCCCCACAAAAGCAAAAGGGCGGCAGGTTTGTCCTGCCGCCCCTTCAGCCAGTCTCGGGATGAAACTTACTTCAGGTTGGTCATCGCCGTCAGGTCGAACGACAGCTTGGCGATGCCGGCCGCGCCGCACCAGTTGGAGCCGACGCCCGACGGGTTGATCGGGGTCACGAAGGTACCGGTGGAGGCGGTGATGTTACCGCGGGCCGACCAGTCGCTGGTGAAGGCGTTACAGTCACCCTTGGAGAGGTTGGTGTCGGAGTAGCGCAGATCCAGCGTGAAGACCTTGTAGGTGAAGCCGATGCCGACGTTCCAGGTGTTGTAGTCGGCATATTTGATGCCGTTCGGGAACGCGAGCGTGCCGTAGAAGCTGTCGGAGGTGCCCAGCCATTGACGGCCGAACTCACCCGACACGTACATGCCGACGCCGCTCGAGCCAAAGATCGTGCTGGGCGCGGTGTACTTGCCGGTGATCGAGGCGTAGTTGCCCCAGGCGCCCGAGTTCAGGTAGCTCGGAGTGTAGTACTCGGTGAAGCCGAACGCCCAGTTGTCGTTCACCGTATAGGTCCCCTTGCCATAGACTTCGAAGAAGCTCAGGTCCTTCTTGATCACGTTGGCATTGAGCAGGGCCTTCTCGGCGCACTCGGCGCCCTGGAAGTTGCCGGCGAAGTCGATGCCGGGCGCGCCGAAATAGCAGGTGCCGCCCGGATACAGGTAGCCCCAGACACCGATGTCGAGCGCGAACGCGCCGAAGGTCGGGCGGATACCGCCGTAGACGTCGACTTCTGCTGCGGCGCGGTTCGGGAATGAGATGCTCTCGGCCGAGACGCCGACATAGAGCTGGAGGTCCTTGGTGACGTTGTAGCGCGGCTCGAAATAAGCCGTGACCGACGGCTTGTGGTTCGACTGGGTGATGCCGCGGAAGATGTAATCGCTCATGATGCCGCCGCCGAAGGCGACGTCCCACGGGTCAAAGGCGGGCGGCGGAGGAGCCTTCACAGCCTTCACCGGCATATCTGCCGCCAGAGCCGAACCCGTCACCATTGCCAGCGCCGTTGCCAACAAAGCCACTTTCTTCATTTCGTTCCCCATCACCTTCCTAAGGCCAGTCCGATCCCGGCGCCCCCCGGGGCATGCGACCCTGACTGAAAAACTCTCGTAACAGCCGCAATCTGGAGTGCGACGCCCAAGCAGTGAAGCAAAAAACACGGGCATCTGCCGACTTTTTGGGCGTAATGGCAATTTCACGAAAGGTTGTCAGCGTGTGTTGCATCTCGAACACAATGATTTCGAGCCGAGGTGCCCCTGACCACGTGATGCTACGGGGAGATTGCCAGGCTGAGGCTTGGCCGCCACGCGTAGGCTCCCCGCGATTCGGCTTGGCTTCGGCCGATGCAAAAAGGCCGCAGCATCAGTGCCGCGGCCTTCCTGCTTGCAGGTTCGCAATTGAGGCCAGGAAGAGCGCCTAGCCCTGCCCGTCAGCAGCTGCGGACGGACCATCGCCGCTCGACGGAGTCGCCCAGCTCGCTTCCGGCGCGGGCTCGGGGGCGGGAGCTTCCACGGGGGCCGGTGGCTTGGGAGCCGGAGCCGCCCTCTTCGCGCTCTTCTTGGGAGCCGCCTTCTTCGCGGATTTCTTCGCGGCCTTCTTGGCCGCCTTCTTCGGTGCGGCTTTCTTTGCCGACTTCTTCGCTGCCTTCTTGGCGGATTTCTTCGCCGACTTCTTCTTGCCGGCCTTCTTCGCAGTCTTCTTCGCCGCTACGGCTTTCTTGGCCTTTTTGGCCTTCTTGCTTTTCTTCTTCTTCGCTTTCGCCATCGTGATCCTCCTGTTGCCGCCGAACAATGTCGATCGGGCCTTCAGTCGTCCACCTCCGGGCGCGGCGCAGTCGGCTAGCTTAATTCGACTAGTTCAATGCCGGCTGCGCGCCGCCCGTCGCCCAATCGAGAAGCTCAATCGTGTGCACGACCGGCACTGATGTCCCGCTGGCAATCTGCACCATGCAGCCGATATTGCCTGCGGCAATCATGTCCGGCTTGACGCTTGCGATGTTGGCGACCTTGCGATCGCGCAACCTGCCCGCAAGGTCGGGCTGGAGAATGTTGTAGGTCCCCGCCGAACCGCAACACAAATGGCTCTCTGGGATATCTTTCACCACGAATCCGTTCTTGGAAAGCAATTCTTTCGGAAGTCCAGTGATTTTCTGCCCGTGCTGCAGTGAACAAGCGGAATGATAGGCGACGACGATGTCGTCGTGTCGCCTCAAGGGCTGAAGCGCGAGACCTGCGACATACTCCGTGATGTCCTTGGCGAGAGCGGAGACGTTGGCCGCATCGCTCGCGAGCTCGCGGTCCTCGCGCAGCAGATAGCCGTAGTCCTTGATGACCGTGCCGCAGCCGGACGTCGTCACCAGGATGGCATCGAGACCGTCCTTTGCCGCCTCGCGACGCCATGCCGCAACGTTCGCCCGCGCCCGCGCGAGCGCATCGTCGTCACGTCCGAGGTGATGGGTCAGAGCGCCGCAGCATTGCTCGTCCCGGACCAGCACGACCTCGATGCCGTGGCGGGTCAGCAGGTTGATGGCGGCCTGGTTGATCCGCGGCGCGAGCACCTGCTGGGCGCAGCCCTGGAGCAGCGCCACCCGCCCCCGCCTCTTGCCGAGCGGCGCAAAGACGCTGCCCGCGGCGGGCCCCGGAGCCGGCAGCCGGCCTGGCGCGAGCGCCAGCATCGCCTTGATCCGCTGCGTCAGGCCGGGCGTAGCCGACGGCCGCGGCGTCGGCAGCAAAGCCGCGAGCGGCCGGGCAAGCCGCGCCAGCGACATGCTGACGCGAAAGCGCTGCGGGTCAGGCAGGACGAACGCCAGCACGGTGCGGAGCAGACGCTCGGCAAGCGGCCGCTCGTAACGCTCTTCGATCCGGACGCGGGCCTGGTCGACCAGGTGCATGTAGTTCACCCCGGACGGACACGTGGTCATGCAGGCAAGGCACGACAGGCAGCGGTCGACATGCTTGACGACCTCCGATGTCGGCGCCTGGTCCTTCTCCAGCATCTCCTTGATCAGGTAGATGCGGCCGCGCGGGCTATCGAGCTCGTCGCCGAGCAGCACATAGGTCGGACAGGTCGCGGTGCAGAAGCCGCAATGCACGCAGGCACGCAGGATCTTGTCTGCTTCCGCGATATCGGGATCGGCGAGCTGGGTGAGCGAAAATTCGGTCTTCATGCCGCGCCCCGCTTCAGCCGCCCGCGATTGAGGATGGTCTTCGGATCGAAGCTGACGCGAACCCGCTCGCTGAGCGCGGCGACACCCGGTGCTTGCGGATGGAACACGTCCACATTGCGCCGCACCTCCTCAGGTGCCCGGACCAGCATGGCGTGCCCGCCGACGGCTTCCGTGCGCCGGCGCACGATGGCGGCTTGCGCATCGTCCTTGGGCGGCACCGCCGCCCAGATCAGCCCGCCACCCCAGTCGTAGATCACGTCGCCGCCGGTGTCCTGCGCAAGCTGCCGGCCGACCGCGGCGCCAGAGGCCGGCGGACACACGATCCGCCACACCGGCCAGGCGCCAAGCGCGCCATCGGCCGCGAACGGCAGCACGTCCCGTATCGCAGTCCACAATGCGGCCGAGGCGCCATCCTCCACGATGGTGGCGGTTCCGAATGGCGCGAGCGTCTCGCGCAGCGCGACCGCGCGGTGAGCGGCCGAGGCGGTGATGCCCTCCAGCCGCAGCACGGTAAGCGGCTCGCCTCGAGTGGCGACGTCGCCGAGCCCTTCGGCTCTCTCCCGGACAGCGGATTTCGGCAGATGCGCCGCGCCCGATACGTCGAAGGGCGAACCGAGCGCCACGGTCATGGCCTTGTTGGCGCTACCGTCATCCAGCCCGCGCAACAGCAGCGTCCGCTCGCTCTCCGGCTTCGGCATGACCTTCAGCGTCACCTCGGTCATGACCGACAGTGTGCCCCAGGAACCGGCGAGCAGCTTGCAGAGGTCGTAGCCGGTAACGTTCTTCACCACCTTGCCGCCGGTCTTGAAGCTGTCGCCGAAGCCCGAGACGGCGTGCGCGCCGAGCAGATGGTCGCGCACCGCCCCCGCCTTGATACGGCGTGGCCCGGCGAGGCCCGCCGCGATCATCCCACCGATGGTGCCGAGCCCGGGCATTGTGCCGAGCCCGGGCATCGTGCCGAGCCCGGGCATCGTGCCGAGCCCGGGCATCGTGCCGAGCCCGGGCGTCCCGAGCAGGGGCGCGGTGTTCATCGGCTCGAAGGCGAACTGCTGGCTCTTGGCATCGATCAGCGACAGCACGTCGGCCAGCGGCGCGCCGGCCTGGAGCGTGATGATCAGCTCGTTGGGCTCATAGGAGGTGATCGCGTTTAGCGCGGAGACGTCGAGCACGGCGTTGGTCGCCATCACATGGCCGATGCCGCGCTTGGAGCCATGGCCGATGATCTCGAGCGGCTGCTCATTGGCAATCGCCGCGCGCACCACCTCTTCGACGTCTTTGGCGTCTCTGACCTTGAGCGTATCCACGGGAAAAGGCGGTAGCGAAATTCGCGTCGGAAATCAATTCGCGCGGGGCTCGCACACCTCATCCCAAAGAAGGTGCAGCCTTTCACCATGCGGTGCGCGGGCCGGTTTGCACCACCCTGCAAGGCACGATCTCACTTCGATCATCATCGAAACATTATCGCCCAAACTTCGCTATTGATCGAACAGTTCTCTCCCCAATGGAGTTCCAACATGAACCAACAGGCGATGAACCAACAAGCCATCCACCAGGCGATCAGTAGCGGGGGTCTTCTGGTCGTGGCGCAATGGGAAGCCAGGGCTGAAGAGGCCGACCACGTGGCCGAGATCCTGCGCACCTTCCTCCCGCAGGCGCAAAGCGAGCCGGGCGTGAAACTGTTCCTGATCAGTCGCGCCAAGGACAATCCGGCGCAGTTCCTGTTCTACGAGCTGTTCCGCGACGAAGCCGCCTTCAGAGCGCATCAGGACAGCGCGCACTTCAAGAGCCATATCGCAGGACAGGCGCTGCCATTGCTGGCAAAGCGCGAGCGCACCCAATACGCGTTGATGTAAGAAGCTCCTCGCACGCTGCGCGCGACTAGATGATCGCGCGCAGCGGCGACCTCCGCAGGATCAGCGCTGAGACGGCGAAGCTACCGGCCGCCGCCAGCATCGTCAGCAACAGTGCCTTCGTGAGTGCGAAGAGCGGTAGCCCATGCAGGAGCATGGCGAAGCCGATCAGGATCGGCGGGTGGATCAGGTAGACCCCGAACGCATTGTCCGAGAGCCACTTGGCGACCGGCCCCTGCCAGTCGAAATGGCGGCGATAGATGGCCAGAATGACAAGACCCATGCCCACACAGACGAGCGCCTCCCACAGGCACTTCCCCGCGCTGACGAGATTGAAGCCGCCGGAATAGAGCGACGTCTCGCCCTCGAGGCCGCCGCCAAGCAGCACCAGCGCCGCGAACAGCGGAACGGAGAGCATGAGCGCCAGCGCTCCCCAGCGCAGACAGGCCCCCTCGGCAAGTCCCGTCATCCAGTTACCGCGATAGCCATAGGCTCCGACCGCGAACATCAGGACGTATTGCGGCAGGTCACCGGGATGAACATTGAGCACCGAGGTGCCGGCCTGCACGACGATGCGCACGGCAAAGGTGGCCCCGGCCATCACCATCACGAAGGCGACGACCATCGGCCAACGCAGCACGACGTTGCGCTCTCGCCAGCCCGACAGGCGGATCATGCCGTAGGCAACCGAGAACAGGAGCAGGACGGCGCAGAACCACATCGGGCCGGTCTCGGACAACCACTCGCCATCCCCGAGATGAACCAGCCACTGATGGCCGAAGCCGCCGCGTCCCCAGGTCCGTGACAGGAAATACTGCGTGAGCGGGCCGATCACGAACATGTAGAGCAGGGTCGGCAAGCCCAGCCGGACGAAGCGGTCGCGGGCGAAGATCGGAAATTCCTTCCGGTCGCAGGATGCGGCGGCGAAATAACCGGCGATGAAGAACAGCACCGCCATGAAGAAGGCCTGGAGGAAGCTCTGGTAGACGCCGAAGAACAGCGCCGTGCCAAAGCCGGTCGCCTGCCGGTCGATGTAGTACCAATTGCCGAACGGGCTGTAGGTGTCGGCCGCGTGCATGCTCAGCACGAGGATGATCATCGACCAGCGGATGTTGTCGATGAACAGGAGCCGTGACTGGGCGTGCGCCCCCGCAGGTGCAGTCGTCGCCGCGCCTACCGGAATGTCCGCCATGCCGCCACCTCGACCGACATGCCAGATCCTCAGAACCGCGGAATGTCCGGAAACGCCAGCTTGCCCGCATGCACATGCATGCGGCCGAGCTCGGCGCAGCGGTGCAGGGTCGGGAACACCTTTCCGGGATTGAGCAGGCCCTGCGCGTCGAAGGCGCATTTCAGCCGCTGCTGCTGGTTGAGGTCGATCTCGTTGAACATATCCGGCATCAGGTCGCGCTTCTCGATGCCGACGCCGTGCTCACCGGTGAGCACGCCGCCGAACTCGACGCAGGCGCGCAAGATGTCGGCGCCGAACGACTCGGCGCGCTCGATCTCCCCGGGCTTGTTGGCATCGTAGAGGATGAGGGGATGCAGATTACCGTCGCCGGCGTGGAACACGTTGGCGCAGCCGAGGTGGTATTTCTCCGACAGCTCGCGGATGCGCGCCAGCGCCTTCGGCAGCGCGCCGCGCGGAATGGTGCCGTCCATGCAGAGATAGTCGGGCGAGATCCGACCGACGGCGGGGAACGCCGCCTTGCGGCCGGCCCAGAACAGATTGCGCTCGGCCTCCGAAGTCGAGATCTGGCAGGTGGTCGAGCCGCAGCCTTGCGCGATCGCCTCGACGCGCTTGATCAACTCGTCGACCTCGACGCCGGGACCGTCGAGCTCGATGATCAGGAGCGCCTCCACATCGAGTGGATAGCCGGCATGGACGAAGGCTTCGGCGGCGTGGATCGCGGGCTTGTCCATCATCTCCATGCCGCCGGGAATGATGCCGGCGCCGATGATCCGCGCCACGCATTCGCCGGCCGCCTCGACCTGCGCAAACCCGACCATCAGCGCGCGCCCCGTCTCGGGCTTTTGCAGAATGCGCACCGTGATCTCGGTGATGACGCCGAGCAGGCCTTCCGAGCCCGTGATCACGCCCATCAGATCGTAGCCTGGATTCTCCGCCGCCTTGCCGCCGATGCGCAGGATCTCGCCGCTCATCAGCACGAACTCGCAGCCGAGCACGTTGTTGGTGGTCATGCCGTATTTCAGGCAGTGCACGCCGCCGGAATTTTCAGCGACGTTGCCGCCAATCGAGCAGGCGATCTGCGACGAGGGATCGGGTGCGTAATAGAAGCCAGCATGCGCGACCGCCTGGCTGATCGCGAGGTTGGTGACGCCGGGCTCGGTGACGACGACGCGGTTGTCGAAATCGATCTCGCGGATGCGCTTGAACTTGCCGAGCCCCAAGAGCACGCCGTCTTCCAGCGGCAACGCACCGCCAGACAGCGAGGTGCCTGACCCGCGCGGCACCACCTTGATACCGTGCTCGGCACAATATTTCAGGACCAGCGAGACCTGCTCGGTGGTATCGGGCAGCACCACGACCATCGGCGGCTGCCGATAAGCGGTCAGCCCGTCGGACTCATAGACCCGCATCTCGGCGGCGCTGTCGATCACGCCCTCGCCGGGGACGATCGCGCGCAAGGCGGCGACGATCTCGCTGCGACGCGCCAGCACGGCCTGGTCGGATGCGGGCATCATGATGGCCATGTTACGAACCTTCGTCAGACGCTGGAAAATGTCCCGCCAAATCAATCATGTCCTGCCGGCTTTGGGTAGGTCCTCCGAAGGTCGCATTGCTTTGTTGCAGCGCAAGTTCTCTCTGGGGCAAGTCTGCTATCGCGAAACCTGTCAAACTTTCGCGGCTTGTCCACCTGCACCGGACCTGCCAAAACCACGACACTCAATCTGACCCCGGGAAGAGACGAAGAGCATCCTATGACAAAACTGACTTTCGGCGCGCTGGTTGCCCTCGCCATGACTGCCGCAGCGTCCACCGCCATATCTTCCACCGCCATGGCGCAGGACGCCGCAGCCGGCAAGACGTCGTTCAACAAGTGCCTCGCCTGCCACGCGATCGGCGAAGGCGCGAAGAACAAGGTCGGACCGGAGCTCAACGGCCTCGACGGCCGCAAATCCGGCACCGCGCCGGACTACAATTATTCAGACGCCAACAAGAATTCCGGCATCACCTGGGGTGAGGCGGTATTCAAGGAATATATCAAGGATCCGAAGGCCAAGATCCCCGGCACCAAGATGGCGTTCGCCGGCATCAAGAACGAGAAGGAGATCAACGATCTCTGGGCCTTCGTCTCCCAGTTCGACAAGGACGGCAAGGTCAAGCAATAACGCAGCGAGATTTGGCGGCCGCTAATCGGCGGCCGCCTTCTCGGCCATGATCGCGGCGATCAGCGCCTCGATCTCGGTCTTCACCAGGTCCGGCTCCGTGGTCTGCACCATGTGGCCGAGATTGGGCAGCACGATCAGCTTCGCATTCGGCACGGTCGCGGCGAACGGGCGGGCGTGGATATTGGTGGATACCGTCTTGTCGGGCTCGCCGGCGATAACCACGGTCGGCGCAAAAATCTCGCCATAGCGCGGAGCTTGCGCGGCCACCGACGCCTTCAGCGTCACCAGATCATAGGCATTGGCGATGAACTCGCGCGGGCGCAGCAGCAGCGGCGTCGCGGAGTCCTGCACGAAGCCGTCCGGCATCGTCTGCGGCAGGAAGACGTTCCGCGCGCCGGGCGTTGCAAGCAGATAGCCGAGCGGCAGCGTGATGGTGTAGGCGAGCAGCGGACCGATCACCGGCATTGCGATGATCTCATTGTAACGCCCGACGCCGCCGCGCCAGGGATGGGTGACCGGCGCAAGCATGACGAGACCTGCGACACGACCGGCATGATCGAGTGCAAGCCGCGCGCCGAGCGCACCGCTCCAGGAATGCACCACGAACACCGCGCGATCGATGCCGAGCTTGGCAAGCGCCTCGTCGACCATCCGCGCCTGCACCTCGGCCGTCGAATCCTCGAGTCGCGCCCGCGTGCTCCAGCCGTGGCCGGGGCGATCGATCAGGATCACGCGATGGTTTTCGGCGAGGAGATCGCCCAGCGGACGCCGCATCACCTCCAGATTCGAACTCGCACCATGCAGCATGACGATCGGCAAGGTAGCATCGCGCGGGCCGAGATCGACGACGTGCAGCGTTGCGCCGGCGACCTCGATCATCTCGCCCTGCGGCGGGAAGGCGCGCTCGACCGCCCAAACGCCGACCAGCGTGACGGCGACAAGCGCTACGAGCGCCGTCACGACGAGAAACACGATCATGAAGATGGTCCGGGCGATCCAGGGCACATGGCAGTTACGGTCTCAACGTCCGGCAGTTTCTTTTCGGCTTGCGCGCGCGGGTACGTCCTGCCTGTGGATATCAATAGAATTCAATTTGGGAAAATATCAACAAAATCAATGATGGCCTGAACGCATGGCACCAATCGGGCCGCTTCATGCAGCCGTCATCGCCGCCTCCATATAATCGCCACGGTCGGTTCCGCCTCTAAGCACGGGCGGGCGCCGATCCTCCACGCAATCCACAGGAACGCGGGAAAGACCGGCAGATTGTTCTGTTTTGGATTGGAGGTATTTCGATGAGTCTGCGATCTAAAGATGCTGCGATCGACGAGATCGTCGCGAGCTGCAGTGGTGATCTGCGCGGCGCGGTACGGGCGCTGCTACTGATCAACGAGCATCTCGAAGCCGAGCTTGCAAAACTCTATGCCGCTGCCGCGGACCGGAGCCTCGTCGAGCGCGGCGACCACATCCTGCATTAGGTGAACCTAGTTCTCGCTGTCGTCATCCTTGTCTTCGCCGGCATCTGGCCTCGGACAGGCACGGATCGTCGACCGCGCAAGCTTGGCGTCGGCCTTGGACTTGTAGGGACCGTCGCCGAACCAGATGTCGCCGATGATGACGGGATTGCTGGTCACGATCTCGCATTTGCCGGTGGCACGGTTGCCCACCACCCAGAATAGCCCGTCGGCAAGACAGACCGTCGCGGACGCCAGCACCAACGCACCCGCAAGGATCACGCGTTTCATCGCACGGCTCCACTTGTGGCTGTCATGCAGCTAATCCCGAAGGCGCGGGAAAAACATCCCCTCGCGGCGAGGCAACTCGACGCGTGGTTAATGGCCGCGCTCCGCAGTCGCTCAAAACAACATCGAGTTGGGGCTAGATATCCCGGCCTTCGACCTTCTCGGTCAGTGACTTGACCTGATCGGGGATCTTGTCGAGGTGCGGATTGATGGCGAGCGCCTTGCGGTAGGCATCGAGCGCACGCTTCTCGTCGCCGATCTCCTGCATGATCATGCCGAGACCTGCGAGCGCGCCGAAATGCCTCGGCTCCCGGATCAGTACCTCGCGAATGTCGGCGAGCGACCGGCCATAGTCGTTTTGCATGTAGTAGAGCGTGGCGCGCCGGTTCCAGGCCTCGATATAGTCGGGGCGAAGCTTGATGACGGCATCGAGCAGCTTGATCGCGACGTCGACCTTCTGCGCATCCACGGCCGCCTTGGCCCGCGTCATCAGGAGCGCTGCCGTATCGCTGGGGGTCTGGAGCCAGATCGCCCAGATCCGCGCCTCGACATGCTTGGCGCTGATATCATCGGGCGCGGCCTTCAGCGCGCCGAACAGGAAGTCGAGATTCTTGGTGCGGTCGACCTTGGGCAGCTTGGCCGGCGCCTCGGGTAGCTTCTTCTGCTTCACGGGCGGACCTGAGGGGTCATCCTGTGCGAAAGCCGGGGCGACGACCGCCAGCGCGGCCAGAAGGGCGGCCAGACGGAGGGAGTGCGCGGACAAGAATCTCACTGCCATGGCGAAAGTCTAAACGCGCAAAGCCGCCCTTGGGAAGCAAGGACGGCGTCAAAGTCGTGTGAGACCGTGGTCTTGCGGGGCCGCGCGCGAGGCCCTCGGCAGGGTCTTAGCCCTGGCGAGCCTTGAAGCGGCGCTGCACCTTGTTGATCACATAGACCCGGCCCTTGCGGCGGACCAGGCGATTGGCGCGGTGGCGACCGCGCAGCGATTTCAGCGAGTTACGGACCTTCATGGCAGAATCCTGAACGTTCGAAAGGCCGTGTTCGGCACTACCGTTTCGGCACGCGCGAATGTGGCAAAATGAGATTTTTCCCGCTGGCGGACTGACCGCCCGGGACGGGGCGGTTCTTAAGGCATGGCGGGAGGTGATGTCAATCTTAACTGCCCCGTTCCGCCCCACCAAATTCTTGAAAACAATCCCATGCAAAGTAGAAAGCGGCCGGATCGGCCCAAATCTATACCTCCTGCGACGCCTTGCCAAATTCGTTATATGATATAATCAATTTGGCAACCCTTCGGGAGGAAACCAATGCCCAAGCTGAAGCTGCCAAATATCGACGACGTCGTCGCGATCGACATCCACACCCACGCGGAGGAGCCCTGCGGCTGCCACCCCGACGACGGCTATGACGATTTCCAGGCGCAGATGGCGGAATACTTCAAGTCGCCGAACAAGCATCCGCCGACTGTGCCCGAGACCGCGGCCTACTACCGCGCCAAGAACATCGCCGCCGTGATCTTCCCGGTCGATGCCGAGCGCGAGACCGGCTTCCGCCGCTACAACAATTACGAGATGCTCGAGGTCGCCTCCGACCATCTCGACGTCCTCATTCCCTTCGTCTCGATCGATCCGCACAAGGGCAAGCTGGGCGTGCGCGAGGCGCGCAAGCTGATCGAGGAATACGGCGTCCGCGGCTTCAAATTCCACCCGACCATGCAGGGCTTCTACGCCAACGACCGCATGGCCTACCCGCTCTACGAAGAGATCAACAATGGCGGCGCGATCGCGCTGTTTCACACCGGCCAGACCGGCGTCGGCTCGGGCATGCCCGGCGGCATGGGAATGCGGCTGAAATATTCCAACCCGATGTACATGGACGACGTCGCGGCTGACTTCCCCGACCTCAAGATCATCCTCGCCCACCCCTCCTTCCCCTGGCAGGAAGAAGCGCTGTCGGTCGCGACCCACAAGCCGAACGTCTATATCGACCTGTCCGGCTGGTCGCCGAAATATTTCCCGCCGATCCTGGTGCGCTATATCAACTCGATCCTGCAGGATAAGATGCTGTTCGGCTCGGACTGGCCGGTGATCACACCAGACCGGTGGCTGGCCGACTTCGCCAAGATCGATATCCGCGACGAGATCCGGCCGAAGGTGCTCAAGGCTAACGCGCGCAAGCTGTTGGGGATCTAACGAAGAGGTCAGCGTGACGATCAAAGCCGTCGTCTTCGACGCCTACGGAACGCTCTACGACATCCAGTCGGTCGCAGAGATCACAGAGGATGCGTTCCCGGGCTACGGCGAGATCATCACGCAGGTGTGGCGGATCAAGCAGCTCGAATACACCTGGTTGCGCTCGCTGATGCAGCGCTACCAGGATTTCGCCGCCGTCACGCGCGACTCGCTTACCTATACGCTGCGTGTGCTTGGGCTCGCCTATGAGAGCGACGCCTTCGAGCGCGTGATCGCGAAATATCTGCATCTCGAGCTCTATCCGGACGCGGCCGACGCGCTTGCAGCGCTGAAGCCGCGCAAGCTCGCCATCCTCTCCAACGGCAGCCCGGACATGCTCGACGCGCTGGTGCACAATTCCGGTCTCGACAAGCTGCTCGACGCCACGATCAGCGTCGATGCGAAGAAGGTCTTCAAGCCGAGCCCGCAGGCCTATGCGCTGATCAGCGAGGTGTTCGGCACCAGGCCCGACGAGGTGCTGTTCATCTCGTCAAATCCGTGGGACGTCGCCGGCGCCAAGGCGTTCGGACTGAACGTCGCCTGGATCGAGCGGGTGACACCGGAAGCCATGGCACTGGCTTGCGTCGAAAGCGATCTCGTGGCACCGCTGACGATGTTCAAGGCGATCCGGACCCAGATGGACGAGCTGGGCCTTGCGCCGGATCATCGCGTCCGCTCACTTTCCGAACTGTCCGAGATTGCCGCCCGCCTATGAGCATTCAATCCGTTCGCGACTTCTTCGCCGAGAAAGCTCCAGACATCACCGTGATCGAATCGCCGATCAGCTCGGCGACGGTGACGCTCGCCGCCGAGGCCTATGGCGTCGAGCCCGGCCGCATCGCCAAGACGCTGTCCTTGCGGATCGGCGAGCGCGTCGTCCTGATCGTCGCCAGCGGCACCTCGCGCATGGACAATAAGAAGGTGAAGGCGCAGTTCGGCGGCAAGCCGAAGATGCTGGGGCTCGAAGAGGTCGCCGACATCACTGGCCACGAGGTCGGCGGCGTCTGTCCGTTCGGGCTGAAGGCGCCGCTGCCGATCTATTGCGACGTGTCGCTGAAAGCATTCGACGTCGTGGTGCCGGCCGCGGGCTCAACCCACAGCGCGGTGCGCATTGCACCCGATCGCATGGCCGAGCTGGTCGGCGCCGAATGGGTCGACGTCTGCGAGCACCGACCTTAGGCCGCGCTAATGCTTGCCGGTTCACCTCTCCCGAAGGGAGAGCTCGGATCGCAGCGACAGATGCGATCCGCGTGAATGGTTACGGCCTCTCTGAACGCTGCGGCCCTCACCCGGATTGCTTCGCAATCCGACCTCTCCCCGCTGGGGAGAGGTGAATTCGAGGCGATCGACCGCACTTTATCTCATCGGCTTTAATAGTTGTCATCGTAGTAAGGCCGCGGCGGGGGGACTGCAGGAGGCGGCGGCATATTGTCGTAGCGCGGCGGTGCGGGCCGGCCGCGCGGCAGCACTTGTGGCGGCTGCGCCTGGTTGTTGGTTTCAAACACCGCGCGGCATCCGCTGGAAAGCTGCGGCGTGTTGTGCCGCAGGCAGGCGACGATCCGGTTCACGTCAGGAATCTGGTCGCTGCACAGGCGCCAGACATCCGGCGTGCAGGCCATCTGTTGTTCCATGGTGCCGCGATATTCCTGAGCTGAGACGGCGCTCGCGGCGACCGTGCCGCCGATCGCAAGCGCCACACCGAGCGCAATCGGCCCTGTTCGCATGTCTCGATCCTTCTCATTTTCTCTCAAACGCTCCTCAATCAATGAGGCGCGCGAAGGTTCTGGACCAACAACAAAATGTGAAAGCCGGAACGGAACCTATTCCACCTTGCCGATCTTCTTGACCGCTGCGATCAGCCGCGCGCTGTCGGCCGCGACGAACTGTGAAAACTCGGGCGCGTCCTGATAGGCGACGAGACTGCCCGAGGCCGCGAATGTCTTGAGGACATCCGCGCTCTTCATCACCTGCTCCATCGCCTCGCGCAGACGACTGACGATCGGCTGCGGCAGCGCGCTCTGCCCGAACAGGCCGGCCCAGATGTACATCTCGACATCTCCAAAGCCGATCTCCCTGAAGGTCGGGATGTCGGGAAAGCTCGCGATGCGCTGCGCACCCCAGTTCGCCAGCACGCGCAGCTTGCCGTCATCGACCTGCGGCTTCAGCGTGCCGGGCGCCGCCGCGATTGCCTGCACCGTGCCACTTAGAATCGCGGTCAGCGCTGGACCGGCGCCGCGGAACGGCACATGCAGCAGCTTGATGTCGGCGCTGACGGCAAACATCTCCATCGCGACGTGCAGTGTCCCGTAAGGCCCCGACGAGCCGTAGGTGATCTGCCCCGGACGCTTCTTCGCATCGTCGACGAACTCCTGCACCGTCTTCCACGGTGCCGATGCCGGCACAGCAAGCAACGTTGGATCGGCGAGCACGCGCGCGATCGGCGTGAACTGCGAGACCTCGTAGGCGACGGGCCGGTTGAACAGCCGGTCCGCTTCCGGCAGCACCGCGAGCGAGGACAGCGTCATCAGCAGCGTGTGTCCATCCGGCTCGGCGCGCGCGGCAGCCGCATTGCCGACCGATCCGCCGGCGCCGCCAGCACGATTGTCGACGATGACCGACTTGCCGAGGATGCGCTCGAGCGCCATCGCAACGGGACGCGCCGCGAGATCGGCCTGGCCGCCGGCCGGAAACGGCACGATCATGGTGATGTTGCGCGAGGGATAGGCTTGCGCAAAGGCGACGCGCGTCAGCGCTGTCTGTGCAAGCGGTGTAAACGCCGCGGCGCGCAAGAGATCGCGTCGGTTCATAGCCAGCCCTCCCCGTCTTTGTTGTTCCCAGCAGAGTAGCGCGGCGATGCGAATGAACAAAGGTATCACCGTGCCGCATCTGTGCATTTTAGGCCGGACACAGCGCAACATTTGCGAACTGTTATCCCTGCATCTCAAAGTGCAGGAACGGATCCCGCCGCGCGTGATTGAATTGGCGGGAGACCACGGGATGAACGAGATTCGCACGATCGATGGTGCGCTGGACGAGATGCTGGTGAATCTCGCCGGCATTGTGCTGCGGCTGGCAAAACCGGATCTGACACGAACGCCGGAGGCGCGGCGCGCGCTGGTGTTATCGGTCAATCAATACTCAGCCTGCGCCGCGCGATCGAGCGATCCGCGGGTGCATGAGCTGAAGGCGCAGCTGAAAGAGACGCTGAAGCCAAGCCTGCAGGTGATCGCCAGCGACGGGATGAAGTCGTCGTAGGCGCAGTGTCGTAGGGTGGGCAAAGCGAAGCGTGCCCACCATCATTCGCCAAAATCTCCCGCGATTTCCCGCACGTTCCCTCCCCAATCGGGAGGGCGAATGCCTTGCGCGACGTAACGATGGAAGCTGCTGGGCAACCAATCGCCTACTCGCGCAACTGGTCCATGTTTCACAGGATTTGAAGTGGGTGTAGTCAATATGCCGTTCCAAATCCGCCTCGTCTCGAATCGCGTGCTCCCAATAGCGGCGTTGCCAGATCCCTTTTTCGCGCTTGGCAACCTTGCTTGCCGAACTCGGCCGTGAGTCCAAGCCTCGCGAAAAGGTGCCTTTGACCAGATTCCATCGGGACGAAAAGTCGGCATCGTCCTCTGGCAGTTCCCAAATGGCATGCACATGATCAGGCAAGATGCAGATTGCCACGGTCTCAAATGGGCGACGCTGCTGAACAGTGCGGTAGGCCCGCCTCAGACGATCAATCTCATCAATCAGTAACGTGCTCGAACGATCGGCAAGAACAACAGTGAAGAAGAATACCTTGCCGGTTGCTCGACGATACTGAGGCATTTGCAACTCTCTCACCGAAAGTGGTGGGCACGCTTCGCTTTGCCCACCCTACGAGAATCATTGCTCGTTCGCCAGAGAGCTACGACTTGCAAGAGACGCTGAAGCCGAACCTGCGCGTGGTTGTGCGTGATGTGGCTAAGGTACCACGGGCGAAGATGCAGTAGGGTGGGCAAAGCGAAGCGTGCCCACCGAAACTAACCCGCCTTCGCGCGCTTCTTCGTCTGCCGCTTGCATGTGCCCGGCAATTTCGCCGCAAGAAACTCGGCAAGCACCTCGACACGCGCAGGGCGCGGGCCGCCGGGTGGGGTGACGAGATGCACGGCGCCTTCGGCCTGCTTCCAGTCCTTCAGGATCACCTCGACCTCACCGGATGCGATGGCCTCACCGACGATGAATTCGGGAAGATCGGCAATGCCGAGCCCTGCGAGCAGCGCCGGCATCACGGCCTCGCCATTGTTGACGCGCAATTGTCCGGCCGGGCGCACGCTCGCCTGCTCGCCCGCGCTGTTGGTGTAATGCCAGACGTTCGGCGTGGTGAGATAGGCGTAGCTGAAGCATTTGTGCTCGGCGAGGTGCATCGGATGTGTCGGCCGGCCGTGGCGCTTGAGGTATGACGGCGCAGCGACCGTGTAGCGCGGCATGGTGAAGAGCCGCCGCGCGATCAGCGAGGAATCCGGCAGCCGCGCGATGCGCAGTGCGGCATCAAAACCCTCGCCGATCAGATCGACGGTGGCATCGCTCAAATGCAGGTCGACCGAGACCTCCGGATAGGTCTGGAAGAACTCCGGCAACAGCGGCGCGACCGCTTTGACGCCGAAGGTCATGGGCACCGCGAGGCGCACGAGGCCGCGCGGCGCGACGGATTGCGCCAAGGCCTCGTTCTCCGCCGCCTCGCCGTCGGCGAGCAGACGCGTCGCCCGATCGGCGAGCTTGTGGCCGGCGTCGGTGAGCGCGAGCCGGCGCGAGGTGCGATTGAACAGCCGCGCGCCAAGCCGCTCCTCCAGCCGGGTCACCGCCTTGGAGACGGTCGCCTTCGACATCGCAAGCTCGCCTGCGGCGGCCGCAAATGACCGTAATTCCACGACTTTTGCGAAGATCGCGAGTGCCTCGAAATCCGGGAGTTTTGCCATGGGAGCGCCCCGTCAGTCACGTTTATGGAAACAATGTGTTTCGACAGTTTCTATTTCTATACCACAAGCGGAAGCATATCAAAGGGGCATCAGACATTCAGGGAATGGAGAAATCCAATGACCAAGAAGCTCTCAGGCAAGGTTGCTCTCGTCACCGGCGGCTCGCGCGGCATCGGCGCGGCCTCCGCCCGCGCTCTCGCCGATGAAGGCGCCGACGTCGCCATCAGCTACGTCGCCTCGCCCGACAAGGCCGAGGCCGTCGTCGCCGAACTGAAGACCAGGGGCGTGAAGGCGCGTGCCTTCAAGGCCGACCAGGCCTCGGTCGCTGAGGTCGAACAGCTCGTGAAGGACGTCGCGAATGAGTTCGGCCGTCTCGACATCCTCGTCAACAATGCCGGCGTCGCCGCCGGCGGCGCCATCGACGATGCCAAGGCCGACACCGCGGCACTGGCGCGCCTCGATGCCGTCAACGTACATGGCGTGATCGCGGCGATCCGCACCGCTTCGCAAATCATGGGTGAAGGCGGCCGCATCGTCACCGTCGGCTCGATGCTCGCCGACCGCGCCTCGTTCCCCGGCCTTGCCGACTACGTCGCGACCAAGGCCGCGGTGGTCGGCTACACCAAGGGCGCAGCGCGCGACTTGGGGCCGCGCGGCATCACCGTCAACGTGGTGCAACCCGGCTCGATCGACACCGACATGAATCCGAAGGATGGCGGCGAGTTCGCCGAGACCCAGCGCAAGCAGCACGCGCTGCAGCGCTTCGGCCGACCCGAGGAAGTCGCAGCCGGCGTCGTCTTCCTGGCGAGCCCGGAAGCCTCCTTCGTCACCGGCACCGTGCTCAACGTCGACGGCGGCTTTGGCGCCTGATCGGACGCGGACAATTCAAGCAAGGAACCACGCACATGATTGAAATCAGACCCTTCGCAAAGCTCGGCAGCGCCGATCACGGCTGGCTCAAGGCCAGGCATCATTTCTCCTTCGCTGGCCATTACGACCCCGACAACATGGGCCACGGCGCCTTGCGCGTCTGGAACGATGACGAGATCGCGCCGAATACCGGCTTTCCCGCTCATCCCCATGCCAACATGGAAATCATCACCTATGTGCGCGAAGGCGCGATCACCCATCAGGACAGCCTCGGCAACGAGGGCCGCACTGAAGCGGGCGACGTTCAGGTGATGAGCGCCGGAAGCGGCATCCGCCACTCCGAGTACAATCTCGAGCCGACGAAGACCAAGATCTTCCAGATCTGGATCGAGCCGGTCGGAAGCGGCGGCCAGCCGACCTGGGGGTCAAAACCGTTTCCGAAGGCAAGCCGCAACGGCAAGCTCGTCACCATCGCGAGCGGCTTCAAGGATGACAAGGAAGCGCTGCCGATCCGCGCCAACGCGCGGGTGCTCGCCACGACGCTCAAGGCCGGCGAGAGCGCGCAATACGAGCCGATGCAGTCGCGTCACCTCTATCTCGTGCCGGCCGCTGGCGCAGTCGAGGTCAATGGGGTGCGCATCAACGCACGCGACGGCGCCGCAATCCGCGACGAAGCCAACCTGACGATCACGGCGCTTGAGGATTCCGAGCTCGTGCTCGTCGATGCAGCGTAAGGCGCTCGGACTCCGAACTCGTCATGCCCGGGCTTGACCCGGGCATCCATCACCTTCGGAAGACTCTTCGAGGGGTGATGGATTGCCGGGACTTCTGGCGCGAAGACGCGCTTCGCGCTTTTGCCCGGCAATGACACGAATTTCCAAACTCACCATCACTCAACGGAGACTACCCATGGCTAAAGTTCTCGTCCTCTATTATTCCGCCTACGGTCACATCGAAGCGATGGCCAATGCCGTTGCCGAAGGCGCGCGCGAAACTGGCGCGACCGTCGACATCAAGCGCGTGCCCGAGCTCGTGCCGGCCGAGGTCGCCAAAGCCTCCTACTACAAGGTTGACCAGGCCGCTCCGGTCGCCAAGGTCGACGACCTCGCGAATTACGACGCGATCATCGTCGGCACCGGCACCCGCTTCGGCCGGATGTCCTCGCAGATGGCAAACTTTTTGGACCAGGCCGGCGGCCTCTGGGCCAAGGGCGCACTGCACGGCAAGGTCGGCGGCGCCTTCTCGTCGACCGCGACGCAGCATGGCGGCCAGGAGACGACGCTGTTCTCGATCATCACCAACCTCCTGCATTTCGGCATGGTCGTGGTCGGCCTGAACTACGGTTTTGCCGGCCAGATGAAGCTGGACGAAGTGACGGGCGGCGCGCCCTACGGAGCCACCACGATCACCGGCGGCGACGGCAGCCGCCAGCCCAGCGCCAATGAGCTCGCCGGCGCGCGCTATCAAGGGCGCGTGATCGCGGAGACCGCCAACAAGCTGCATGGCTGATGCCTTCGGGGCGGCATTCTCCTTGCGGATGCCGCCCCATGTCAGCTTGCAGGAGCAACGTATGGCTTTCGAAATTCTCCTGATGGCGCAGATGATCCGCAAGCCCGTCGAGGCGCTGGCCCGGCGCTGGTATTGCCGCAGCCTGTTTCGCGCCTCGCGCGGCCGGCTGCACTGCGCCGAGTGCACCGGACGGTGAAGCACCTCGGCTAGCGCTGGGTCTTGCCCATCGCGCGATTCGCAAGAGCGGCAAGCCGTGGATGGCGGCGCAGGCCCTGGGCCGCATGATCGCGCAGCACATAGGGCACGCCGCGCCAGGACAACGCGACGCTGACGTCGGTCAGCGGAAGCGGCACGGCGCCGAAGCGGCGCTTGTAGTCGTGATTGCCGATGCTGAGATCGAAGCGGCGCACGCCTTCTCCATGCAAGGCCGCCATCGTGCATTCGGTCACGAGCAGGCCCGGCGAGCAGGCCGACCACGGCCTGCCAGCGTTGCCGATGCGCAGCAGATAGTAGGTCGCGCCGTATCTGAGGCCCAACGACGTCGCGATGATGCCCTCGTCGCACACCAGCGCAGAGACGATCGCATAGCCCTCGGCAACGCCCTGCCGGATCACGTCGCGATAGAATTTCGCGTGGCTCTCGTCGCTGAGGACGAACTTGACTCCGAGCTGCTTCATGCGCTGCTGCTGCTGGACGTCCATCGCATCGAGCAATCTCAGCGCATGGTCGACATCGCTCGCGATCTCGAAACGCGCGCCTGCGTGACGGCTGAAGACGCGCCAGCAGCGCGGCAGTTGCATGCGCTTGATCGAGGTGCGGTAGTCCGAATAATCGTCGCCCGTCAGCACCAGATTGCCATTGAGCGAACAGGATCCGACACGGCCGAGCGACACCAGCGGGTTCGGCTTGCCACCCACAAAGGCCGGCATCTTCTGCAGGCGCAACAGATCGATCTGATCCGGCAACGCGCGCAAGCCATTGACCAGCGCATCGCCGATGGCGCGCGCGCCGGCGGCATCGCATGCGGCGCCTGGCGCCAGGATCGGCGCGTTGTTGTCGGACACGCCGAGATCTGCGAACTCGACGATGCGTATGCCACCCTTGCTGCGGCTGATCATCGGCACCAGCGCGATGTCCTGGCCGGCTGCAGCATCGGAAATGATTGCGATCAGCGGAGAGACGTCGCGGAATGCGTCGTACCAGGCCGCGAGCCAGTCACCGTGCTGGAACGCCGTGCGGTGGCCCGCACCCAGGCGTGACGCGGCGTGCTTCCAGTCGCGCACAAAATCGATCGCGATTTCGGACGCGCTGGTCACCCGACCGTCTAGTTGCTCGACGCTGAGAAACGCCATCCGCCCTGGGCATACAGTTGCTGAACGTTTCCAGATGAATAGCGTTTTGTCGCCAACCACAAGTTACGTTGCTGCTTATCGTTAAGCCGATACCGTTGTGTCGGGCAAAACTGTTCATGTCCCGATACGGGACGTCGTCGGAGCCCATCCTGCGACAAACTGTCGGCGGCTCAGGCGTCCTCCTTGTCCAAGCATTGGAACCTGGCGAGGAAATGCAGACCGGCGACCGCGAGCACGAACAGGAACCAGGTGGGATTGATCCGATCGAACAGGAAGGTCTCGGTCGTCCCGAAGTAAAGACCGAACAGCCAGATCGTCAGGAACAGCTTGGCCAGCGGGCGGCTGCGGCTGTTGCCCTGGACGACCTGAAAATTCCTGAGCGGGGCGGTAACGAAAATGAGGATGCAGAGCAGGAGGCCCGGCAGGCCGATCGTGACCGCGAGGTCGAGGTAACTATTGTGACTATGCGCCGCGGTCACGGCCCACTCGGCACCCTTGGCGGTCTCGCGCTGGCTGACGTCGTCCCAGAATGCCGCGTAGCCATGACCCAGGATGGGCTTTTCCGCCACCGCCGCCAGCGCGAACTCCCAGATGTCGCTTCGGCCGGTGAAGGTCGGATCGACCGGAAGCTGCCTCGTGAGGGCCGCAAGAGTGGGACTTGCGACGCTGCCAACCGTCAGCAGGTTCATCACGATCAGCGGCGCGAAGCAGATCAGCCGCTTCAGCCAGAGGCTGCGGGTAACATAAACCAGCGATGCCAGAAGATAGATGACAAGACAGAGCGCTGACGAGGTCTTGCCGCCGGTGAAGATCAGGAACACGCTGGCAAGTACTGCGATCGCGGGCCCCATGACGAACGATCCGCCCGCGGCAAGATAGATGCCGAGATAAACCAGAATGGACATCACGGGCGATGCGACGTTCTTGTGCCCGAAACTACCGCGCCAATCGCCGGCAAGCTGCGGCTCTGCGATGTCGACGGCCGTATGCATCGCAAATTCCGGCGCCAGCATGACGCCGAGATAGCACAGGGCGAGCAGCACGAGGGCCGCGAGCCCGAGACATCGGTTGAAGCTCTTCTGCGTCGGTGGCAGCAGCGGCAGCAGGATGGCGAGCGCAGTCACGCTTCCCGTCAGCACGAAACGCTGCGTGGACACGCCCCGGTTCTCCGAGAAAACCAGATTGATCAGCATCCAGCCGATGAAGCAGAGATGCAGCGGCGTCAGGAGAGTCTTGAGCGACGGCCCATCCTGTGCGGCAGTCAGCAGCACGGCGATTGCGGCCAACCCCGCAAATGCAATGTAGGACAGCGCTAATCGACCCGAGGCGGCGTTGGCAAGGTCGGCATTGCGCAAATCCGGGAACGGTTCCAGGGTCACCAGCACCAGGAGCAACGCTGCGACCGCGACGACGCAGCGCGCGGCCTCGAGGACGCTGAGCCCGGCGACGAACGCGCGCAGCCCCTGACCGAGCGGCCGGGCCCCCACGCCAGTGATGTCGGCGGCACTGCGATCCATCGATCACCCTTAGCCGACCGGTGCTAACCTTTCGTCAACCAGCATGCTTCCCGGCCACGCCTCCGCGTCGGCCGCTTAACGCTAATATGCAAAAGCCGGCCTCGAGCCGCCTTTGCTGCAAAGCTTTGACGCTTATCTGGCTATCATCGAAGGCGACCCAAGCCGCCATCGCGCGGCGCCGGCGCCGATATACGGCCTGGTTAACGAACCATTAAAAACGCTGCTCCAGACGACGAGACGTCAATTGACCACCGCCGGCGCCATCCTTGATCCACCGCTGGGCGCGCCGTCCGTCGAGGCGCGCGCCAGTGCCACTGCGCGCTCGGCCAACTTCGTCTCCATCGTCATTCCCGCCAAGAACGCCGCTGCCTATATCCGCGAGACGATCGACAGCGCGCTCGCGCAAAGTGCCGATGTCGGCGAGGTCATCGTCATCGACGACGGCTCGAGCGACGAGACCGCAGCCATCGTCGGATCCATCCGCGACAGCCGGCTGCACCTTGTCGCGAACGAGCTCGCGGGCGTCTCGGCGGCGCGAAATCTCGGCGCACGAGCGGCGCGCGGAGGATGGCTGCTGTTCCTCGACGCCGACGATCGTCTGCGCTCCGGCGCGGTGGCGACGCTGGTTGCAGCCGCGAAGGCCGCGCCCGCCGCCGTTGTCGTCTATGGCGACTACGATCTGATCGACAGTGATGGGCGGCCGATCGGCCGGCGCGGCCTCCTAAAAGGGCGCAGCAAGCCGTCAGGCGATGTGCTCGCGCGGCTCGCACGCGGCAATTTCATCGTCAACGGCGGTATCATGCTGGTGCGCACTGACGCGTTCTGGACGGCCGGCGGTTTCGACGAGCGGCTCAGCCTGTGCGAGGACTGGCATTGCTGGTGCCGCCTGGCCGCGATCGGCGACTTCCAGTTCGTGCCCGCGCTGCTCCTCGACTATCGCCTCCACAGCGCGAACACCATGAATGCAGCCACGCGCTCGCCGCGCGACTTCTTTCCGGCCGTGGAGCGCGTCTTTGCCGACGAGCTGATCCTCGGCAAGCTCGCACCGGAGAGTCGGCCCGCCCTGCGGCAGGCCGCCGAGATCCATCTCATCACATATGCGGCGACCCAGGCGGTCCGCTTCGGCCGCCATCGTGATGCCCTGCGCTATATGCGCATGGTTGGGCAGCGGTCTCTCACCGCGCTGCCGCGATCGCTCGCGAAGCTGATTCTCGCCCGCTTCGGTATCTAAAGCATGATCCGGAAAAGTGTGAAGCGGTTTTCCGGAAAGATCATGCGCAAACAACAACCTAAAGCGCGATGACGGTTCATCCTAACCTCATCGCGCTTTAGCCGTCAGGAGACGATCTTCGAGGCCTCGTAAGGCCGCTGTTCGATGCCGAGGGCGGCAAGCGCGCTGCCGAACGCAACCATCACGGGATGCATCGCGACGACGGCTCTGGTCGAGAACGACAAGCGCGCCGCGCGAACCAGCGACAGCGGCAGTCTTCCGAGCATCGCCGCAAAGACACGCGCCCGCGCCGCCGCAGTCGTTGCCGCCTTGGATTGCACCCGATAATTGATCGCTCCGATGCGCAGGCCACGCTTTGCGATCCACCCCAAGCTCGTGCGGCTTTGCGACACCGTCTCGGTGATCACGGCTTCCGCGGTCCAGTGGAACGTCATGCCGGCGTTTCGGCACCGCATGAAGAAATCGCAGTCGCCGCCGCCGAGAAAGTTGAAGCGGAGGTCGAAGGCCGGACTGCCGAGCCGATCGAACACCGAACGCGTGATCAGGCAGTTGCCGCAGCCATAGATCAGCGGCACGGCACCGCTGTAGTCATAGGCCGGACAGAAGGCGGGATGGCGCGCGAGCCATGGCTTGCTGTCGTCGTCGAAGAGCGGCAGCACCGGACCGCCGACCACGTCTGCGCCGGTCGCTTCCGCGGTACGAACCATCAGCTCGAGCCAGTCGGGCGAGGCAATCTCGTCGTCGTCGATCATCAGGAAACGGATCGCGAGCGGAAACAATGCCTGCGCGGTCTCGAAGGCGGCGTTGATCGCCTGACAATTGCCCTGCCGCTTCTCGACCAGGCAGACGCCCTGAAGCTTTCCGGCAGCCAGGTACTCGGCGGCAACCGGCGCGCTCTCGCGCCGGGCGGCGTCGTTCTCCACCATGACCACCGCAAACGAGCGCGCAGTGCGCTGGGCCGCCAGCGACTCCAGCGTCAGGCGCAAATGCTGCGGGCGGCGAAAGCAGGGAATGCAGACGACGATGCCAACCGAGAGGTCGAGCACGCGCGAGCTCGCGGCGATCTCCCGGTTGGGGTCGCGCACGGCGCTCGTGATGCGGCTCGTGGACAGCTCGGTCGGGAGCAGGGTCATGATATCGTTGAATGACCGAGATGTGTTGAAAAACTCCTGCTCCACGACGGCACAGTAAACTTGCCGCGAAACACAGATGTCCCAATATGGCGCCGTCCGGCGGGACGTCTCCTCATGCCGAACAAGACCATTGCGCGCGGCGCAAGTGCCCAAGCCGCTGAATCCAGGCTCGCTTGCAAGCCAATCGTCATCCACATAACCGCTCTCACGCGCTTTTCCTTGCGAATCTGCGTCGAACTTCTCCTGCAATTTCCGATCCAACACGCAGCAGCAGTACGCGGCGGACGATGCCGTAGTTAACGGGACTTCGCATTAACCCAACCGTAAGCACCGCAACCAATGGCGCCCCAGCGGCATCGAATTTGCTCTTCGAGCGTGCGAGAGATTCCCTGTAATTTGAAACGAACCCGCGCGATTGAAGAACATGAATAAACAAGCCACGATCGACTTCGCGACCGCGACCCGCATCGATACCAGCGCTCCGCCAGCACACACCCAGGCCCTGCTCGACCTCGTCTCGGGCGAGGCGCGCGACAGCCTGCTCGCCGTTCACGACGTCCTGCGCCGCGAGCTGCCGCCGGGCCAGCTCGCGATCTATGAGGCCGGCGGCGGTTCGAGCAGCTTCCTGCCGCTGGAAATCCTGGGCCGCAGCCACGTCACCGTCGTCGATATCGACGAAGACCAGATCCGCAACAACGATTATGCCCAGGAAGCGATCCTCGGCGACGTCCAGACCTATCGCTTCAAGCCGGAGAGTGTCGATCTCGTCATCTGCTACAACGTGATCGAGCATCTGCCCGACGTCGAGGCCGCGTTGAAGAATTTCTGCGAGGCCTTGAGCCATGGCGGCATGATCTTGATCGGCGCGCCCAATCCGCGCTCGCTGTCCGGCGTCGTCACCAAATATTCGCCGCACTGGTTCCACGTCTGGTTCTACCGCCAGGTTCGCGGCATCAAGAATGCCGGCGAGCCCGGCGAGCCGCCGTTCCCGACCTTCTTCCATCCGCTGGTGACGCTTCCCAATCTCGAGGCGTTTGCCGACGCCAACGGGCTCGAGACGATCTACCGCCGCGAGGTCGAAAGCCCGCGCTATCCCGAGATGCGCAAGCGCAAGCCGCTGTTCGCGGCTCTCGTCGATGCCGGCGCCGCGGCCTTGAATTTCCTGCTGCCGCGCGGCACCGACGTGCGACACGGCGACTATCACGTCGTCCTGCGGAAACGCTGAGAATCATGACGCCGGCGCTCCCGGAATTCCGACATGCGGGCCCTGCCCGCAAGGCTGCGCCGTCGGACGCGTGCATGCTCCACGGCGTGCACGGTAACGATCCGTTAATCTCCAGGGGACTGCGGCGCTGGAAGCGTCACAACGACGCGCCACGCGCTCGCATGCGCTTAAACGCTTTGTTTGCCATTTCGGTGAATAGTCCCTCAATGAGTATGGTTAATTTTCCCTGTTGCGTTTGTTCAGCGCCTATATCAGGGGCGCATCGCGTAACCCGAAGAGTAGCCCCTCAGCCTGCGGCAGTTGGAGTGAAAGCTGGGGATCATGCTTGACTATGACCAGCCGATAGAGCGATCGAAGCGAGACGTCGGGCAGCCCGCGCCATCGGCCGGCTTCAACGTGCTCGAGCTCGTCCATCTGCTCTGGCAGCGCAAGGCCGCGATCGCAGCCGCTGGTCTGATCGGCGCGAGCCTCGCCGTCACCGTCGGCAAGAGCCTGACGCCCCGCTACACCGCAACCGCCCAGCTCTATGTCGATCCGCGCGAGCTGCAACTCGTCGATCGCGAGCTGACGCCGCGCGCCCAGGACGTTTCCGGCATGTCCATGGTTGTGGAGAGCCAGGCGCGCCTGATCACCTCCAACAGCGTGCTCTTGCGAGTCATCCAGCAGGCCAATCTCGACAAGGATCCCGAATTCGGCGGCGGCGACGGCAGGAGCCTGATGTCGTCGCTGCTTGGCCTGATCGGTCTCCAGGGCCGCGCTCCCTCCGCCGCCGACAACAGGGAAATTCAGCTTGGCGCTCTCGAAGCGCTGAACCGGCACATCACGATCCGCAAGACCGAGAAGAGCTTCATCGTCGACGTCGAGGTCTGGTCGACCGATCCGGCGAAGGCGGCGATGCTCGCCAATACGCTGACCAACGTCTATCTCACGGAATCGCGCAACTCGCAGGCTTTGGCGGCGCGGCGCGCCACCAACGACCTGTCCGGCCGGCTGAAGGAATTGCGCGAGCGGCTGCGTACGGCCGAGACGACGCTGGCGACCTACAAGGCGCAGAACAATTTCGTCGGCACCCAGGACACGCTGATCAGCGACCAGCAGCTTTCCGCCAGCAACCAGCGGCTTGCCGCGGCACGCGCGGCGACACTGGACGCGCAGGCGCGCTACGACCAGATCGAGGCGAGCCGGCGCGCCGCGACCGATGCCGGAGCCATTCCGGAGGCCCTGCAATCGCCGACCATCGCCAATTTGCGCGCGCAATATGCCGATGCGCGCAAGAAATACGCGGAGCAGACCGCCGAGCTCGGGCCGCGGCACCCGGCGCTGCGCCAGACCGAGAAGCAGGTCGAGGATCTCAAGCGCACCATCAACGAGGAAATCGACCGCTTCGCCCAGGCCGCCAGAAACGACCTGACGCGCGCGCGGGACTACGAGGCCTCGCTGAACCGGGCGCTGGAAACGCAGAAACGACAGAGCGTGCAGCTCAGCCAGGCCGCGGTGCGCCTGCGCGAGCTCGAGCGCGAGGCCGAGGCCAGCCGCGACGTCTATCAATCCTTCCTGAAGCGCTCGCGCGAGACGGAAGAGCAGGAAAGCCTGAACACGTCGGCCGCCCGCGTGATCGGCGAGGCCACGGTGCCCCAGCGACGTTCGTTCCCGCCGGGGATGAGCCTGTTCGCCATGATCGGCTTCGTGTTCGGCTCGTTCGCCGCCGCCGGCTGGTTCGTCGCCGCCAGGCAATTGTCCGCCGGCGCGGCGGAGCCCGAGCCGACCCGCCGCGAGCGCACGGCAGCACCGATGGCTCCCAAGGCATCGGTCGACGATGCCCCGACGCCACAGGCGCCACCGCTGACACTGGTCGAAAAGCCGCTGATCGCGCGCCTGCAGGAAGCCGACGTCCTGCGCACGCTCGGCGCCATCCTCGCCGTCGGCAATACGGTCGACCTCACCCGGCTGGGCTGGCCGACGCTGCGTCCCGGATTCCCGCTGACGACGCTGATCAACGCGATGCGCGATATGCGTGCCGCAGCGACGCGGCATGCGGCAGGCAAGGCCATGCCGGTGATTGCGATCGTCGGCGCCGACGCGACGGGCGATCGCAGCGTCGCCGCGTTGAACTTCGCGCTCGCCGCCGCCCGCGACGGCTCGCGCGTGCTGATGATCGACACCGATCACCAGGACCGCAAGCTCTCCAGCAAGATCAACCGCCCCGGCGAGAGCGAGCCGGTCCGGTTCGGCTGGCTCTCGATCGGCAGCAAGGCTTCACGCGAGATCAAGACCGCGAACGGCATTTCAGTGCTGCCGGTCGCCGACGGCGATGCCGGCAAGGCCACTGATGCCATCCGCAAGGCGGTGGCGCAGGCACGTTCCGCAGGCGGCACCGATCTCGTTGTTCTCGATGGGCCGGCGATTCCGCTCGCCGCCGATGACCGCAAGCTGCTCGACGCAGCCGATGCGCTGGTGGCCGTGCTGCCCACCCACCTCGACATCAACGATGCCATGGAAGACATCCTTACCGCGCTCGGCGGTGCCGAACGCAAGCTCGTCGGCGTCATCCTCAACGAGCTCAATCCCGCGACCCAATCGCGCCAGCGAGGCAAACAATATGCTTGAGCGCCGCGTCAATCTGGTCGGACGCACCGCGACCGCCGATGTGCCACGGATCACCGTCGGTGGTCTTCGCATGGCCGCGCTCGACCTGGAAGCGACCGCAGATTTCATGATCGAAGCGACTGACCCGCGTCATCGCGTCGGCCGCCCGCTGTATCTGACCTCCGCCAATGGTGAAGTGCTGGCGCGCTGCTCGACCGAACCGCAAACCGAGCGTCTGTTCCGCGGCGCCGACCTGATCAATGCCGACGGCCAGCCGCTCGTTGCGGCCTCCAAACTGCAGTCATGGTTCCCGCTGCCCGAACGCGTCGCGACCACCGATCTCTTCCATGTCGTCGCCCGCAAGGCCGAAGCCGCCGGCCGGACGTTCTACATGCTCGGGGCCAGCGAGGACGAGAACGCCGCTGCCGTCGCCCGGGTTCAGAAGATGTACCCGAACCTGAAGATCGTCGGACACAGCCATGGCTATCTGCGCGGCGATGTGCTGCGGGCCAAGGTCGACGAGATCAACGCGCTCGCACCTGATTATCTCTGGGTCGCGCTCGGCGTCCCCTTCGAGCAGGCCTTCGTCGAGGAGTACACGCCACATCTCACCAATGTCGGCGTCATCAAGACCGCCGGCGGCCTGTTCAATTTCCTGTCCGGCAGCCGCAGCCGCGCGCCGAAAT
Organism: Bradyrhizobium sp. UFLA05-89; assembly: GCF_059803475.1. NCBI lineage: Bacteria > Pseudomonadati > Pseudomonadota > Alphaproteobacteria > Hyphomicrobiales > Nitrobacteraceae > Bradyrhizobium > Bradyrhizobium sp. UFLA05-89. The sequence continues at coordinate 71,297 of NZ_JBANBA010000022.1, forward strand.
GGATGCAGACGATCGGGCTTGAATGGGCCTGGCGCACAATGCTCGAGCCGCGGCGTCTGCTCTGGCGCTATCTGACCACCAATCCCCGCGCGCTCTATCTCCTGTTCAGCGGCAAGCAGTCGTTCAATCGCTAGCGTGGCGGCACGGCGAAGCTTCTGCTAAGCTGGGTTGGGCATCCGTAGACCCCGTACCTTGCCCGGCGGCGGTCTTGGCGGCCAAAGCGCCATGAGATCAGGATGAATCGTCATCGCGCTTCAGGTTATTGTTTGAGCATGATCTATTCGAACAACAACTTCACACTTTTCCGGATCATGCTCTAGAACACACCATCGCGGTCGGCACTGGCAAAAGCCCAGTCGCCTGTTTCTCGCGGGGCCGACGATGAGGTCGGCTTGAATGGCTCGCGAAGATTTGCGCGAGCGGATTTTCTCACCGCGGCAGGGCCGGCACCGGGCCCTCAACTGATCAGCCCGCTTTCGGGCGCGGAACAGGGAGCACCAAGCAATGCATCAGGCTCAACGCCTGGAGTTCGAGCGCGTGATGGAGGAGTTCGTCCGCTGGCACGCCGTGCCCGAGGAGGAGCGCTCGCCGGCGCCGGCGTGGTGGTGGGGGCCCGCCATGGCAGTGGTCGACGACAGCGAGCCGATGAGCGGCACGTTGTGCTGCGCGCTTGGCTTGCGCGAAAGTGCGAGCTTCGCCGAAGGCGCGCGCACGATCCTCGCACTGTTCGTCGAGCAGACGTCGCTGACGGAGCCCCAGGATTTTCCAAGCAAGTCCGAGGGTGATGATCACGCCATTCGCGAGTTGCACCCGCTGCCGTCAGACGACAGCGCGTTTCGGCCGTGACGTGGTCTGCGCCTCACTGTCTGCGCCCTGCCCGGGCTGGAGCGGCGGCGCCATGGGTCGCAACAGCTCGGCCATCTGCCGCGCCGGCAGCGGCTTGGCAATCAGAAAACCCTGCATCTCGTCACAGCCATGGGTCCGCAGGAACGCCTCCTGCTCGGCATTCTCGACGCCCTCGGCGACCACCGTCATTCCAAGCGCCTTGCCCATGCTGATGATCGCCTGCGCGATCGCCTGGTCCTCGCTGTCATGTGGCAGGTCGCGCACGAAGGAGCGGTCGATCTTGATGGTGTCGATCGGAAAATGCTTCATCAGCGACATCGACGAATAGCCGGTGCCGAAGTCGTCGATAGCGAGGCGAATGCCGCGGCTCTGGACGGCGTCGAGTACCTTCAATGCGCGTCCGACGTTGCGCATCATCATGCTCTCGGTGACTTCGAGCTGGAGCAGCACGGGCGACATGCCGCTTGCCGCGAGCGCCTCGTCGACATCCTGCAACAGGTGCTCGTCGGCGAACTGCCGCGGTGACAGGTTGACCGCCATCGACAGCGGCAAGAGGCCGCGCCGCTGCCAGGCCATGGCCTGCGCACAGGCCTCCTTCAGCACCCAACGGCCGATCGGAACGATCAGGCCGGTCTCCTCGGCGAGCGGGATGAACTGCGCCGGCGATATGCTGCCGAGCTCGGGATGCGTCCAGCGGAGCAGCGCCTCGACGCCGGTGATCTGGCCGGTCTCGATGTCCACCTTGGGCTGGTAGTTCAGCGCGAACTGCTCGCGCTCCAGCGCCCGGCGCAGCGCGCTTTCCAGCGAAAGCCGCTCGATCGACTGCGTCTTCACTTCCTTGGAGAAGAAACGGTAGCCGTTCTTGCCGTCTTCCTTGGCGAGGTACATCGCCATGTCTGCATTCTTGGTCAACGTCTGCGCGTCGGCGCCGTTGGCCGGGTACATCGCGATACCGATCGAGGCCGTGGTGTGGCACTCGTGACCGGCAAGCTCCATCGGCCGCGCCAGGGCCGTCAGGAGCCCGGTTGCAATGCCCTGGACGTCGTCGATCTCGCCGCACTGGTCGAGGATGACCACGAACTCGTCGCCGCCGAGCCGCGCAATCACGTCGCTCGTCCGCAGCGCGCTGCGCAGCCGATCGGCGACTTCGAGGAGCAACAGGTCGCCCGCCTCATGGCCGAGCGAATCGTTGATGACCTTGAACCGGTCCAGGTCGATGAACAACAGGGCAAACCGGTGCTCGTGACGCTGCGCCGTATCGATCGCCGCGCGCAAGAGCGCGTTGAACGTCTCGCGATTCGGCAGGTTGGTCAGGCTGTCATGGGACGCCAGATATTCGATGCGCTCGTCGGCCTTGTTCTTCTCGTCGGCACGATCGAAATTCTCCATCGCGAAGGAAACGTTGTCGGCGAGGCGCTGGAGCAGCTCGACGAACTCGCCGGTGAACGCCGCGTGCTCGGTTGACATGTAGATCATGACGCCAACGGTCTGATCGTGTGCGATCAGCGGGAATGCGGCGCCCGACCGTGCTCGGTCGTTGCGAACGATGGCATGGAACGCGGCGACCCGGCTGTCGTTCAGATAGTCGTTGCTGATGCAGGGTTGCCGGGTGCGGAACGCCGTTCCGCTCATGCCACGGCCTTCGGGACGCGCGGCGTCGATGGACAGCCTGACGTTCCGCGTCGTCCCGGAGGAGGGACCGGCGGTAGCCACAATCTCGAGCTGGTCGCTGTCGGCACTGGCAAGTGCGATGGTGGTCGAGGTGAACTTGCCGCCGAGCACCGCCGCTTGGCAGACCAGCTCGTACAATTCGGCACGGGACTTCGCCCGCATGATCGCTTCATTGGTCGCGCTCAGCGCCGCGAACATGAGCGTCAGGCGCTCCTTCTGCTCCTCGGTACGAGCTTTCTCTTCGGCGCGGTCGAAATTGTCCAGCGCGAAGGAGACGTTTTCCGCGAGGCGCTCGAGCAGCTCGACGAGATCGGGCGTGAATGTGTTTTCCTCGGGCGCAAGGAACAGCAGGACACCGATCGGCTCGCGACCCGCGCGCAGCAGCGGGAAGCTCGCCGCCGCGCGGGTGCCGTCCTCGTTCGCCTTGGTGCGCCAATGCTCGGAGCGCGGATCGTTCAGATAGTCGTTCATCACGCATGGTCGCCGGGTCCGCACCGACGTGCCGATCAGGCCGTGGCCTTCGGGATGATCGGCGGAGATGACGCAGGTGCGACCGAGCATTCGCTCGTGCTTGCGCCCCTTGGCAGCGACGACACGGAGAACTTCATGCTTGGGATCCACGAGACCGATGGTGGTCGAGGCGAACATCCCGCCGAGGACGGCGGCCTGGCAGGCCACCTCGAACAGCTCCTCGCGCGTCTTGACGCGCATGATGGCTTCGTTCGTCGCGCACAGCGCCTCGAACATGCCGCTTAGCCTGTCGCGCTGCTTGTCGGCACGCGCCTTCTCCTCCGCGCGGTCGAGATTTGTCAGTGCGAACGACACGTTCCTGGCGAGCCGCTCCAGGAGCTCGACGAGTTCGGGCGTGAACGTGCCCTTCTACAGCGAGTTGAAGAGGAAGACGCCTTCCGTGCGGCTGTCATTGAGCAGCGGCAGCGCGGCCGATGATTTGATGCCGATGCGGCGGGCGCTCTCGTGCCAGGGCTTGATCCGATCGTCGGCGAGAAGGTCGTTGCTGACGCAAGCCGCTCCGGTCCGGAACGCGGTCCCGGTCAGCCCCCTTCCCTCCGGGACCTGCTCCGAGATCGCGAATTTGAAGGTCCGCACCTCGTCTGCATTCGGGCCGACGCAGGCCACGACGCGCAGCAATTCGGTGTCGCGATCGGCGAGTGCGATCGTGGTCGAGCCGAACTTGGCGCCGTGCACCGAGGCCTCGCACACAAGATCGAACAGCTCGGCGCGCGACCGTGCCCGTATGATCGCCTCATTGGTGGCACTGAGCGCGGCATACATCCGCGCCAGCCGTTCTTCCTCTTCGGCAATCCGCGCCTTCTCCTCGTCGCGGCCGAAATTCTCGAGCGCAAAGGATACGTTCTCCGCCATGCGCAGCAGCAGGCCGACGATCTCCTGGTCCTTCGCCCAGGACCGGCTGATGAAGAACAGCACTACGCCGACGCTGTCGCCGCGCTTGATCAGGGGCGCGGCGACGCAAGCCGCGCTGCCGGTATTGACATTGACCTGCTCCCAGGGCGTTCCTTTGGTGCGGCTGGCGAGATCGTCCTCGACGCCCGGCTTCTGCGTCCGGAACACCTCGCCGGAAATGCCGCGGCCGAACGGATTGTCCGGATCTGTCGAGTAGTGCGCCTGCGTGACGAGATCGAGATTCTCGCCCGTTCCGGCCACCGGCTTCAACCAGTGCGAATTCGACTCGCGAAGCAGGACGATGGTCGCAATCGACTTGGCGCTGTGCACCGAGGCGTCGCATACGAGCTGGTACAGCTCGAGCTCGGTCTTGGCGCGCAGGATGGCTTCATTGGTCGCGCTGATGGCGCTGAACATGCGGTTCAGCCGCCGCATCGCCTTTTCGCCGCGAACGCGTGCCGTTTCGCGCTCGAGATTCTCGAGCGCATAGGAAATGTTGGCGGACATGCGCGTGAACAGCGAGACCATCTGCTCGTCGAGCGATCCGGCCTCGGTGCGGGTGGCGAACAGCACGCCGACGCTCTTGCCGTTACATATCAGCGGCAAGGCCGCGGCCGCACGAACGCCGGCCTTGACGGCACCCTCGCGCCAGGCCAGCGAACGCACGTCGTTCAGAAAATCGTTGCTGATGCACAGTCGCTGCGTGCGGAAAGCCTCGCCACCGACGCCTGATCCTTCCGGCGTTCCTTCCTCGACGGTGATGTTGATCGACCTCAGCCGGGGGACGTCCTCACCGCGGCCGGCCGCAAAGCGCAGCCGCCGGCCACCGGGCTCGAGCAGGAACACCGAGACCGCCAAGAAATCCCCGCTCGAAAACCCGGCGTCGCAGACCTTCTGGTACAGCTCGTCCGGCGATTTCGCATACAGGATGGCTTCGTTGATGGCACTCAACGCTGCAAATGTGCGCGCGAGGGTCGTCTGCAAGGTCTCAACTCCCGGGCATTCCTGCCGTTTTCCCGGGACTTTATCGGCGACGACCGCCTAAGTGGTCGTTATTGCTGCTTGCAAACCCGCAATCAGAGTGAACGAGCTGCGAACGAACGGCGCGAAACTATTCGCAAAACTACGGTGGACGCGGCCTTTCGCGCCAGCAGCGGCATCCGCGCACGGCTCCTTTACCAATTTGCAGCCCTGATTTGGTTTACGGGAGATTGATATCGCGCCTGCGCTTTGAGACGATGGCCCTCAACAGCCAACGCCCGCCAAGGGCGGGCATCGAGGGAACACCATGCCGATCGTCAAGGCCGACCGCCTCACGCGTGTCAGCGCCGCTCTGCTTCGGGCTGCGGGCGCATCCGTCGAGGAGGCCGATGCGGTTGCCGCCGGCTGCGTCGAACGACTGCGCGACGGCATCGCGGTCGAGGACGCGACGTGGGAGAAGCTGCGCGACCTGGCGCGCGACAACAAGCTCGACAGCGAATTCGGTCTCGCCTGACGGTCAACGGAGGGAGGCGGCATGACGCGGCAGATGGTACTGGTCGGCTTCCTTCAGGCGCAGAACTGCACCAATCTGCCGAGCTCGTGGCGGCATCCGGACTCTCGTTCGGATTCGATGTCGGCAGACTACTACCAGGAGATCGCGCGTATTCTCGAAGCCGGCAAGTTCCACATGGCGTTCTTCGACGATCGCCTGGCGATGCCGGACCGTTACGGCAACGATCACGCCCACACCGTCGAACATGGCATCCGCTGCGTGAAGATGGATCCGCTGATCGTGCTGACCACCATGGGCATGGTCACCGACAGGCTCGGATTGGGCGCGACCTGCTCGACCACCTATTACGAGCCGTTCGACGTCGCGCGCCGCTTTGCCACCCTCGACCTGATGTCGGGCGGGCGTGCGGGCTGGAATGTCGTCACCTCGCTCAATGACGGCGAGGCTCTCAACATGGGCAGGGACTCCCATCCCGAGCACGACGCTCGCTACGACCGCGCCGACGAATTCATGGAGGTCGTGCTCGGCCATTGGGATAGCTGGGAAGACGGCGCGCTGATCATGGACAAGGCGAGCGGCCGCTTTGCCGATCCTGCGAAGGTGAAGCGGCTCGATCACAAGGGGCCGTTCTTCAAATCGCGCGGGCCGTTCACCGTGCCACGCTCGGATCAGGGCCATCCCGTGATCATCCAGGCCGGCGCCTCCGGCCGCGGGCAGCGCTTTGCCGGACGATGGGGTGAGGTCATTTTCACCGCCTCGCGAAGCCTCGCGAGCGCCAAGGACGGATACGCAGCCGTGCGCAATGAGGCCGCCAAGGCTGGACGCGATCCTGATGCGATGTTCCTCTGCAATCTGACCACACCGGTCTGCGGGGCGACCAAGGCGGAAGCCGAAGACAAGATGGCGCTGATCAACAAGCTGCCACTCCAGATCGACGCGCTGTCGCTGCTCGCCGAAGCTCTCAACTATGATTTCGCCTCGAAGGGACTCGACGAGCCACTCACGACCGACGAGCTGAAGAGCATGCAGGGGATCCTCGGCATCCGCGACGGCGTACTGAAGCTGTCGGGCAAGAGCAACCCGACCGCGCGCGACTTCGTCACATTCTCCGGCCGCGGCGGCGTCCAAGATGCGATCGTCGGCGGGCCGAAGGAGATCGCCGACAGGTTCGAGGAGATGTTCATCGAGCGCGGCTGCGACGGCTTTGTCATCGCCGCGACCTGCGTCCCGGGCTCGTATGCGGACTTCGTCCGTCACGTCGTGCCGGAGCTGCAGCGACGAAGCCTGTTCCAGAAAGACTATCGCGGCAAGACGCTGAGGGACAATCTCGGGCTGAAGCGTCCGGCCGCTGGCGCGTGGAAGACCCAGCCGCGCGTGGCCGCGGAATGAGAACGAGGAAAGGCAATCGCTTCGTTCGCGAGGAGTCTTGGCAGGATGCCGTAGGGTGGGCAAAGCGAAGCGTGCCCACCATCCTTCCGCGATCTCGACAGAAGAGGTGGGCACGCTTCGCTTTGCCCACCCTACGAGAGCCCGATCAGAACGGCAGCGCCACGCCGGTCTTGATCTCCTTCAGGATCACGTTGCTGCGGACGTAGCGGATGCCGGGAATCCGGAACATGAACTCGTCGAGGAATTTGTTGTAGGCGGCCATGTCCTGCACCGCGACGCGCAGGTGATAGTCGGCATCGCCCGTCGTCGCAAAGCACTCCAGAACCTCGCGGCGCTTCGTCACCCGCGCGACGAACTCATCGACGAATTTTGCATCGTGCCGCTCCAGCGAGACATGGAGGACCGCGGACATTGCAAATCCTGCCCGCTCGCGCGCGACCAGCGCCGCATAGCCCTGGATGATTCCGGCCTCCTCCAGCGCGCGCACCCGGCGCCAGCATGCCGAGGTCGACATGCCGATCTCATCGGCAAGCTGCTGGTTGGTGGCGCGGCCATCCTTCTGGAGATAAGCGAGAATCCGCGAGTCCTGTTCTTCGATCATGGGAGCCTCTTAATACGGGTAACTCTACCATAAGTGAGTATGTAACGCAAAAATTTACCAATTATCGCCCTCCATTCGGGATGAATAGGTAAGATCTACCAGCCATCGGGGACTAACCTTCGGCTATCCGGCAGGGGCGCCGCGCGAGGTCCGCCATGGACGCCATTTCATCACTCGATGCTTACGAGCTTTCCGACCGCTACGACCGCGAGGACGGCCGCGTCTTCCTCACGGGCACGCAAGCGATCGTCCGCATCGCGCTCGATCAGGCCCGGCGCGATCGCGCAGCGGGGCTGAACACCGCCGGCTTCATCTCCGGCTATCGCGGCTCGCCGCTCGGCGGCGTCGACCTCGAGCTATGGCGTATCAAGGATCGCCTGAAGAGAGATCGCATCGAGTTCCTGCCCGCAGTGAACGAGGATCTCGCCGCGACCGCGGTGCTCGGCTCGCAGCAGGTCGAGACGCAAGCCGAGCGCGAGGTGCAGGGCGTGTTCGGGCTCTGGTACGGCAAAGGCCCCGGCGTCGACCGTTCCGGCGATGCGCTCAAGCACGGCAACGCCTACGGCTCCTCGCCGCACGGCGGCGTGCTGGTGGTCGCCGGCGACGACCACGGTTGCGTCTCCTCCTCGATGCCGCACCAGTCCGACGTCGCCTTCATGAGCTGGTTCATGCCGACGCTGCATCCGGCAAGCGTCAGCGAATATCTGGAGTTCGGCGAATATGGCTACGCGTTGAGCCGCTTCTCCGGCATGTGGGTCGGCTTCAAGGCGATCTCGGAGATCGTGGAATCCGGCGCCTCGGTGGCGCTGCGTCCGCCGCGCCTCTTCCGCACGCCGGACTTCACACCGCCGCCGGGCGGGCTGCACTATCGCTGGCCGGATCTGCCGGGGCCGCAGATCGAGGAGCGGCTGGAGGCGAAGAAGCACGCGGTCTATGCCTTCGCAAAGGCCAATCCGATCGACCGGCACATCTACGACATCCCGCACGCGACCTATGGCATCGTTACCACCGGCAAGGCGCATCTCGACCTGATGGAGGCGCTGCGCCTGATGGGCCTTGATGAGGGCGCATGCCGCAGCATCGGCATCGACATCTACAAGGTCGGCATGGTCTGGCCGCTGGCGCTGCACGACGCGATGGAGTTCGTGAAGGACAAGCGCGAGATCCTGGTGGTCGAGGAGAAGCGCGGCATCATCGAGAGCCAGTTCAAGGAGTATTTTTACGATTATCCTGGCTCGAAACCCGAGCGCATGGTCGGCAAGCATGACGAGCGAGGGGCGCGGCTGATCTCCTGGATCGGCGAATTGTCGCCACGCGCGCTCGCGGGCGTTTTGGCGCGGCGGCTCGACCCGATGTTTCCGGGGTTGAACCTCGCCGCGCGTGCGGCCGCGCTGTCGCCGGAGGCAGAGCGCGTGATCACCGTCAGCGGCGCGACGCGCACGCCCTATTTCTGCTCGGGCTGCCCGCACAATACGTCAACCAAAGTCCCCGAAGGCTCCAAGGCGCTGGCCGGCATCGGCTGCCATTTCATGGCGAGCTGGATGGACCGCGAGACCTCGTCGCTGATCCAGATGGGCGGCGAAGGCGTGAACTGGGCGGCTTCGTCAAGGTTCACCGGCCACAAGCACGTGTTCCAAAATCTCGGCGAAGGCACCTACTATCACTCCGGCTCGATGGCGATCCGGCAGGCGATCGCCGCGAAAGCCAACATCACCTACAAGATCCTGTTCAACGACGCGGTGGCGATGACCGGCGGCCAGCCGGTCGATGGCCCCGTCAGCGTGCACGCGATCGCGCACAGCGTCCGCGCCGAGGGCGTTTCGCGCATCGCGCTGGTGTCTGACAATCCCGCGCGGTTCTCGCCCGCGGATTTACCTGACGGCGTGACCATCCATCCGCGCGAGGAGATGGACGCCGTGCAACGCGAGTTGCGCGAGGTCGAAGGGGTCTCCGTGCTGATCTATCAGCAGACCTGCGCCACCGAAAAGCGCCGCCGGCGCAAGCGCGGTCAGATGGCCGATCCGAAACGCTTTGCCTATATCAACGATCTCGTCTGCGAAGGTTGCGGCGACTGTTCGGTCGAGTCCAACTGCCTGAGCGTCGAGCCGAAGGAGACGCCGTTCGGCCGCAAGCGCCAGATCAACCTGTCGGCCTGTAACAAGGATTTTTCCTGTCTCAACGGCTTCTGCCCGAGTTTCGTGACCGTCGAAGGCGCCGCGCGTCGCGCGAAGACCGCGAGCAATATCGACGCGATCGGCCGCGCGGCGACGCTTCCCCTGCCGGCCCCCACGTCGCTCGATCGGCCCTACGATCTCCTGGTGACCGGCGTCGGCGGCACCGGCGTGATCACCGTGGGCGCGCTGATCGGCATGGCCGCGCATCTCGAACGCCGCGGCGTCTCGGTGCTGGATTTCACCGGCTTTGCGCAGAAATTCGGCCCCGTGCTCAGCTACATCCGTCTTGCCGCGAGCCCGGAGGCGCTGCATCAGGTACGTATCGATCAGGGCGCCACTGACGCACTGATCGGCTGCGATCTCGTCGTCAGCTCCTCACCAAAGGCCTCCGGCACTTATCGCCGCGGCACGCGCGCCGCGATCAACACGGCGGAGATGCCGACCGGCGACGTCGTCCGCTTCCGCGACGCCGATCTCGCCTCGCCCGCCCGCCTGCACGCGATCCGCCAGGTCATCGGCGACGGCAACCTCGGCACCATCAACGCAAACGCGCTGGCCGAGCGTCTGCTCGGCGATGCCGTCTACGCCAACATCATCATGCTCGGATTTGCCTGGCAGCGCGGACTAGTGCCGGTCTCGCCGCAAGCTTTGCTGCGCGCGATCGAGCTCAATGGCGTCGCGGTCGAGCGCAACAAGCAGGCATTTGCCTGGGGCCGCATCGCCGCGGCCGATCCGGATTTTCTCTCGAGGCCGGAGGGCTCTCCCGTCGCCGAGACGCTCGATCAGGTGATCGACCGTCGTGCCGAATTTTTGACTGCGTATCAGGACGCGAGCTATGCGGCGCGCTATCGGGCAATGATTGCAAAGGTGCGCAGCGCTGAGAGGAGATTCGGCAGCGAGGCGCTGACCGATGCGGTCGCGCGGTCCCTGTTCAAGCTGATGGCCTACAAAGACGAATACGAGGTGGCACGCCTGCACATGCAGACCGGCTTTCTGGACACGCTCAAGCGCGAGTTCGACGGCGATTTCAGGGTCAACTATCATCTGGCGCCGCCCTTCCTCCCCTCAAAGCGCGACGCGCGCGGGCGGCCGCGCAAGCGCACTTTCGGGCAGTGGATCCAGATGCCGCTTGCCGTGCTCGCACGGCTGAAGACACTGCGCGGCACACCGTTCGATCCGTTCGGCTACACCGCCGAGCGGCGCGCGGAACGGGAACTGATCACCTGGTACGAGAGAACGATCGACGTGTTGCTCGGCAAGCTCGAGACTGCGTCCCTGACGGATCTTGTGGCAATAGCCAAGGCCCCCATGGACATTCGCGGTTATGGGCCGGTGAAGGATGCAGCAACCACGAAGGTCAAGGCCGAGGTCGCATCCTTGCTGGCGCAGCCGGCATCTGCCCGGGCAGCCTGAGGCGCGGCGTCCACAAAAATGAGGACAGGCACCGTCCTCGGCCTGAGGTAAGCTCCGGCGGTCACCTTCGCCGACGGGGAGCCGCATGGAACGCAGAACTGTTTCGCTGAATTCGACCATCGCCAGCCTCATCCTGTCTGTCGCCGTGCTGCCGGCGCCCGCGCTCGCACAGCAAGCGATCGATCTCGACCATCTGACGATGACCCAGGCCGCAGCGGACATCTGCGCAGGCAAGGTCACGAGCAAGGCGCTGACATCGGCAACGCTTGCCCGCGCCAGGGCCAATCCCAATCTGAATGCTTTCATCACGCTGGACGAGTCCGGCGCCATGAAGGCCGCGGAGGCCTTCGATGCGCGGCCCAGGAAGCGCCAGTGCCAGCCGCTTGGCGGCGTGCCCATCGTGATCAAGGACAATATCGAGGTCGCCGGACTGCCCTCCAGTGCCGGCACGCCGGCGCTGAAGAGTTTCATGCCGAAGAAGGACGCTGCCGTCGCGGCGAGGCTGCGCGCAGCCGGCGCGATCATCATCGGCAAGACCAACATGCACGAGCTGGCCTTCGGCATCTCCGGATACAATGGGGGCTTCAAAACCGGCGCCGAGCCCGGCGTCCGCAACGTCTATGATAACAGCAAGATCGCCGGCGGCTCCTCGTCTGGAACAGCCGCCGCGATCGGTGCGCGGATCGTGACCGCAGGCCTCGGCACCGACACCGGCGGATCGGTCAGAATCCCCTGCGCGCTCAATGGCTGTGCGTCGCTGCGGCCGACCGTCGGACGCTATCCGCAAGGGGGCATCGCGCCGATCTCCCACACCCGCGACACTGCGGGCCCGATGGCGGCAACCATCAGGGACGTAGCGGCGCTCGACCGTGTCATCGCCGGCGGCAGCGCGATCGCTCCCGCCGATCTGAAGCAGGTGCGTATCGGCGTCGTGAAAACCATGCAGGCCAATCTCGACGGCGATACGGATGCCGCCTTCAAAGGGGCGATCGACAAGCTCAAATCGCAGGGCGTCACCGTGGTCGATGTCGAGATGCCACAACTCGCCGAGCTCAACGGCAAAGTGAGTTTCCCCGTGGCCATCTATGAGGCCAGTGAAGACATGGTCGCCTATCTCAAGCACACCGGCACCGGCATCACCATCGAAGCGCTGGCCAAGGAAATTGCAAGTCCCGATGTAAAAGGCACCTATGATGGCCTGGTGATCCCGCACAAATTGCCTGGTCCCGACAACACGGTTGTTGATGGCAAGCCGGTCTACGACGCGGCTATGAAAACAGCTCGTCCGGCGCTCCAGGCGCTCTATCGCGACACCTTCGCGAAGAACAGGCTCGATGCGATCGCCTTCCCGACCACGCCGGAAGTCGCGATCGAGGCGAACCCCGATTCCAGCAGCCTGCCTAATTTCCTGCTCTTCATCCAGAACACCGATCCCGGCAGCAATGCCGGTGTTCCCGGCATCCAGATTCCGGCCGCACTGGGCGCTTCGAGCAAGCTGCCAGTTGGTCTCGAGCTCGATGGGCCCGCCGGAAGCGACCGCCGGCTGCTCGCGATCGGAATGGCGATGGAGAAGGTGTTCGGGCGGCTGCCGGCGCCGACGCACTGATCAAAGCGCGATGGGATCAGGATGAATCGTCATCGCGCTTGAGGCTAGTGCCTTAAGGCTAGTGCCTTGCCAGCAGGCTGGCGACGCCGCTGCGGCGGCGCACGCCGAGCTTCTCGAAGATGCGCTTCAGATAGGTGCGGACCGTCGACACCTCGACCTGGAGCCGGTGGGCGATCTCCTTGTCGCTGAGATCATCGCCGATCATGCGCGCGATTTCGAACTCGCGAACCGAGAGCTTGAGAACCGGTGATGCACCGCCCTCCACGGCGCCGCCGTTTGCGCGGACGAGCGCTCCCGTGAATGCCGGCTCGATCAGCCGCAGCAACTCCAGCGTATGGACGTCGAAATTGTCCCGCATACGGCCGCGCCAGATCCTGACATCGCCGATGTTGCGATTGCCGGCAAAAGTATAGGCGTTGACGCCCCAATGGAGACCGTCGCGGGCGAGGAAGTCGTTGAAGAACTCCGTGCGCATGAGGTCGCGTTGCGGCATCACCTGCGTCACCAGAGTTGCTTCACGGCGTGCCTGGAGCTTGAAGGTGATGGGATCGTGGTACTGGTAATAGGCGTCGTAGTTTGCAAGGTTCTTCGGATCCATGTGCAGGAACACGGCCTTGCCGAAAGTCTTCGTCGCGGCCTGCCAGACGAAAGATGCGTAGTAATCTGCCTGCAGCAATTCGAGCAGATGATGTCCGACCGCTTCACGGACGTCGCGTTCCGCCATGTCCTCGGACAACAGCCCGAAGATGCGCGCGAGGCCCCTGCTCTCTGCAGCGGTGACGTACATGGCGCCACCAGTCTAACGGGCAAATCTGAGCAGGGGAACCGGCTTCACCATCAATCGCGTCAGGCGTAGGGATTGATCAGCTTCTGCTGCTCGGCGCTGTGATGCACGAGCATGTCGATGAAGGTCCTGACCTTCGCCGACAGATGATGGCGATGCGGATAGACCGCGTTCATCGACAGCTCCATCGGCCGGAATTCCGGCAGCAGGCGAACCAGGCGGCCGGCTTCGAGATCGTCGTGCACCAAAAATCCCGCCGCCAGGCAAATGCCGGCGCCTTGCAGCGCAACGGTTCGCAAGGCCTCACCGCTGTTGGTCATGAGAGTGCCGGATACGCGAACCGATGCCGGGTTTCCCTTGCGATCGAGAAAGCGCCACTCGTCGAAGGGATAGTTCAGGTGACGCACGCAATTGTGCTCCGCTAGCTCCTCGAGCTGCTGCACGCGTCCGCGCGCCTCGATATAGGCGTGCGAGCAGCACAGCACGTGCCGCCAGGTCGCAAGGCTGCGAACGATCAGGCTTGAATCCGGCGGCGACGTCATGCGCAGCGCCAGATCAAATCCCTCCGCAATCAGATCGATATTGGCTTCGCCCATGCGCAAATCGACCTTCACCTCCGGATAGGCGGACAGGAATTCGGCCACCACGGGCGCGACGAACGGCACCATGTGGGTGGCGGAGTGGATCCGCAGCGTACCGCGCGGCGTCGATTGCAGCGCGCCTGCGATATCGTCGGCCTGTTCGAGATCGGCGAGGATCTGCGTCGAGCGGTCGTAATAGGCCTGGCCGATCTCGGTGAGACTCACTTTCCGCGTCGTGCGGTTGAGGAGGCGCACGCCGAGCCGGTCCTCCAGCGCCTGGACGTGGTTGCTCACCATGGTCGTCGACATGTTGAGCCGGCGGGCGGCGGCTGAGAAACCGCCGCTGTCGACCACCCGGACGAAGGCCGTGAGGCTGGTGAAGCGGTCCATGATCGAGGCTCCGATTATCCGCTGCGGCTGGATAATGCTTCCAGTTCTTCGTGGATTATCACAACGGATGGGACAGCGCACATTGGCAGCCAACGAGGGCGAGCTTCCCAGAGAGGACGCCCGGAGATCCGGAGAGTGCCATGTCGACCACCGCTTATGTTTCTGAACCGACTGCGAAAATCCGGCTTCGTCCCTCGCGCCGGGCAATCAAGCGGGCAGCCATTGCGCTCGCTCTGGCGCTCGGCGTCGCGGCGGCCGGCGATTTTGCCTACGACTACCTGACGACCGGGCGCTATCTCGAATCCACCGATGACGCCTATGTGAAGGCGGACTCCACGATCATCGCGCCGAAGGTCTCCGGCTACATCGCCCAGGTGCTGGTCGGCGACAATGAGAAGGTCAAAGCGGGTCAGGTGCTGGCCCGGATCGACGATCGCGATTTCAGGGCTGCGCTCGACCAAGCCCGCGCCGACGTCGCCGCCGGCGAGGCCTCGGTGCGCAATCTCGATGCGCAGATCGCGCTGCAGCAGCCCATTATCGAACAGAGCACCGCCGATGTCGCCGCGGCGGAGGCCAACCTGAAATTCGCGCAGGAGGAGCGTGCGCGCTACGACGACCTGATGAAGTCGGGGTCCGGCACGATCCAGCGCGCGCAGCAGACCGATGCCGCGCTCCGCGCCAGTGATGCGCAATTGCAGCACGCCAAATCGGGACTGTTGGCGGCGCAGCGCAAGGTCGACGTGCTCACCACCGAGCGCGCCAAGGCCGTTGCGCAGCTCGAGCGCGCACGCGCGGTCGCGGAGCAGGCCTCGCTCAATCTCTCCTACACCGAGATCACCGCGCCGGTGGACGGCACGGTCGGTGCCCGCTCGCTGCGCGTCGGCCAACTCGTGCAGGCCGGCACGCAATTGATGGCGGTGGTGCCGCTCGACGCGGTCTATGTCATCGCCAACTTCAAGGAGACGCAGCTCACCCACGTGCGCGCAGGCCAGCCGGTGGAACTGCAAATCGACAGTTTCCGCAATCAGACGCTGCGCGGCCATGTCGACAGCCTGTCGCCGGCGAGTGGCCTCGAATTCGCGCTGCTGCCACCCGATAACGCCACCGGCAACTTCACCAAGATCGTGCAGCGCGTGCCGGTGAAGATCGTGCTCGACGACCACAGCCTGAGCGGCCTGTTACGCCCGGGCATGTCGGCGGTTCCGACCGTCGACACCAAGCAGGCCGTCCTGGCCGAGCGTGACATCGGCAAGCGCGTCGCCGACACTACCGTGCGCGCGAACGGCGGCTGAGGCCGCCTCTTCGCCGATTATCAAGCTCTGCCGGACGATCCTTCCAAAACTTCCGCGATTATCGAAACCATCCGCCTAATGCATCCTGTCTCAGTAAACGAGACGAGGCTTCCATGAGCACGCTCCAACCCGCCCTCACCGCTACGTCCACTGCATCCACTCCGGTTCCAGCCGCGCCCCTCGCGCCGGCCGTTTCTGCAAAAACCTGGATCGCCGTGATCGGCGCAACCCTCGGCGCCTTCATGGCGGTGCTGAACATCCAGATCGTCAACGCCTCGCTCGCCGATATCCAGGGCGCGATCGGCGCCGGCATCGACGATGGCGGCTGGATCTCGACCTCCTATCTGATCGCCGAGATCGTGGTGATCCCGCTTTCCGGGTGGCTCGCGCAGGTGTTTTCGATCCGCGTCTACCTGCTGACCAACGCGGTGCTGTTCCTGATCCTGTCAGCCGCCTGCGCGCTGGCGCAGGACCTGCCGCAGATGATCGTGCTGCGCGCCGTGCAGGGCTTCACCGGCGGCGTGCTGATCCCGATGGCCTTCACGCTGATCATCACGCTGTTGCCGCGCGCCAAGCAGCCCGTCGGGCTCGCGCTGTTCGCGCTGTCGGCGACCTTTGCACCGGCGATTGGCCCGACCATCGGCGGCTATCTCACCGAGAATCTGGGCTGGCAGTACATCTTCTACGTCAACCTGGTGCCCGGTGCGATCATGCTCGGCATGCTCTGGTACGCGCTGGAACCACAGCCGATGAAGCTCGCGCTGCTGCGCGACGGCGACTGGGCCGGCATCATCACCATGGCGATCGGCCTCTCCGCGCTTCAAACCGTACTGGAGGAAGGTAACAAGGACGACTGGTTCGGCTCGCCCTTCATCGTCAAGCTGTCCGTCATCGCTGCGGTTGCGCTGACCGCGTTCGTCATCATCGAGCTGAGCGTCGACAAGCCGCTTCTGAACTTGCGCCTCCTGGTCCGCCGCAATTTCGGCTTCGCGATATTGGCGAACTTCCTGCTCGGCATCGCGCTCTACGGTTCCGTGTTCATCCTGCCGCAATATTTGTCACGCATCCAGGGCTACAATGCCGAGCAGATCGGCATGGTGCTGGCCTGGACCGGGCTGCCGCAGCTTCTCTTCATTCCGCTGGTGCCGCGCCTGATGCAGCGCTTCGATGCGCGGATCGTGATCGGAATCGGCTTCGTTCTGTTCGCGGCCTCCAACTTCATGAACATCTACATGACCAGCGACTACGCTGCCGATCAGCTCTTGTGGCCCAATGTTGTCCGCGCGATCGGCCAGGCGCTGGTCCTGACGCCGCTGTCGGCGGTCGCGACATCAGGCATCGAGCCGGAGAATGCGGGCTCGGCCTCCGGCCTGTTCAACATGATGCGTAATCTCGGCGGCGCCGTCGGCATCGCGTTGTTGCAGACCGTGTTGACCAAGCGCGAGCAGTATCACTCCAACGTGCTGATGCAGTCGGTCTCGATGTTCGAGCAGGCGACCCGGACGCGGCTCGAACAACTGACCCAGTATTTCGTCAATCACGGCGTCGTCGATCGCACCGATGCGGCGCACCGCGCCTATGTCGCGATCGGCCATGTCGTGCAGAAGCAGGCCTTCATCCTCGCCTTCAGCGACACCTTTTACCTGCTCGGCGCGGCGCTGATCGTCGCGCTGATCGCCTCCCTCTTCCTGAAGAAGCCCGGCCATGTTTCGGCGGGCGGAGCCCACTGACCAAACCAAGGAGAACGACCATGAAGCCGCGCATGAATTTCTTCCAGGCTGCCCCCGACACGATCAAGGCCCTGAACGCGCTGGAGACCCAGATCCAGTCGACGGGCCTCGAGAAATCGCTGATCGAGATCGTCAAGATCCGCGCCTCGCAAATCAACGGCTGCGCCTTTTGCATCAACATGCACACCGAGGACGCACGTAAGCGCGGCGAGACCGAACAGCGCATCTATCTGCTCAATGCCTGGCGCGAATCCCCGCTCTATACCGATCGCGAGCGCGCGGCACTGGCCTGGACCGAGTCGGTGACCCTGATCTCCGAGACGCACGCACCCGACGACGTCTACGAGCAGGTCCGCGCGCAGTTCTCCGAGGAGGAGACGGTGAACCTGACCATGCTGATTGCGACGATCAATGCCTGGAACCGGCTCGCGATCTCGTTCCGTTCGATCCATCCCGTGAAGGTGAAGGCGTCGGTGGCGTGAGGGGCGGGACGCCCCTCACGGGCAATTCTCGTAGGGTGGGCAAAGCGAAGCGTGCCCACCACTTCTATCGCACTCGTGGAGAGATGGTGGGCACGGCGCAAGCGCGCCTTTGCCCACCCTACGATAGCTGAGTATGTGGCTTAAACCCCCGTCGCTTTCGCAAACTCCACGTAGATCTCACGCAGCCGTGTCGCCATCGGGCCAGGCTTGCCGCCGCCGACCTGCTTGCCGTCGATCGCGACCACCGGCTGCACGAAGAGAGAGGCGCTGGTGATGAAGGCTTCCTTGGCGGCGAGCGCTTCAGCGACGGTGAAGGCGCGCTCCTCGACGCGGAGCTGGCGCTCTTCGGCGAGTGCAACCACGGCCTTGCGGGTGCAGCCGGGCAGGATGGAATTCGAATTCTGCCGCGTCACGATGACGTCGTCCTGGGTCAGGATGAACGCCGACGACGAGCCGCCCTCGGTGACAAAGCCGTCTTCGAGCATCCAGGCTTCACCCGCGCCGGCTTCGGCGGCGGCCTGCTTTGCCAAGACTTGCGCCAGCAGCGCCACGCTCTTGATGTCGCGCCGTTCCCAGCGGATGTCAGGCACCGTGATGACGTTGATGCCGGTCTTGGCCGAGGCCGCATTGACGATGTCCTTCTCGGACACGAACATGACCAGCGTCGGCTTGACGTCGCCCTTGGGGAAAGCGAAATCGCGCCCCGCGTCGGCGCCGCGCGTCACTTCGAGATAGACGAGGCCATTGGCAAGCTTGTTGCGTGCGACGAGCTCCTTCTGGATCCCGGTGATGCGCTCGACCGTCTCGGGCAGCTTGAGCTTGATCTCGCCGACGGAGCGTTCGAGGCGCGCCAGGTGCGAGGCATTGTCCACCAGCTTGCCGTCGAGCACGGCAGCGACCTCATAGATGCCGTCGGCGAACAGGAAGCCACGATCGAGGACGGAGATTTTGGCTTCCGAAAGCGGGACGAAAGAGCCGTTGACGTAGGCGATCGAGTCCAAGGCAGGTCTCCTGTCGGGAATGCGGGAATTGCCTGCTCCTATACGAAATTCGCGGGCGGCGATAAACCCTCAACTGTCATTCCGGGGCGCGACGAAGCAAATGAGCCCGGAATCCATAACCACCGCTCGCTGTCATGGATTCCGTGCCTGGCCGTGCGGGCCATCCCCATTGCGCAATGGGGATGAAGACGGAGTTAGTGAGAGAGAATCTTCGACAAGAACTTCTGTGCGCGGTCGCTTCTGGGCTTGCCGAAGAAGTCGTCCTTCGGGGCGTCCTCGACGATCTCGCCACGGTCCATGAAGATCACGCGGTTGGCGACCTTGCGGGCAAAGCCCATTTCGTGGGTGACGACCATCATGGTCATGCCTTCGCGGGCGAGGTCGACCATGACGTCCAGCACCTCGCTGATCATCTCGGGATCGAGGGCGGAGGTCGGCTCGTCGAACAGCATGGCGATGGGATCCATCGCGAGCGCGCGCGCGATGGCAACACGCTGTTGCTGGCCGCCGGAGAGCTGCGCCGGAAACTTCTGCGCCTGCTCCTTCAAGCCGACGCGCTCCAGAAGCTGCATGCCCTTGGCCATCGACTTGTCGTGACCCCGCCCCAGCACCTTCTCCTGCGCAAGGCAGAGATTGTCGATGATCTTCAGGTGTGGGAAGAGCTCGAAGTGCTGAAACACCATGCCGACGCGCGAGCGGAGCTTTGGCAGATCGGTCTTGGAATCATTGACCTTGGTGCCGTCAACCGTGATATCGCCCTTCTGGAAGGGCTCCAGCGCATTGACGCATTTGATCAGCGTGGATTTGCCCGAGCCCGAAGGGCCGCAGACGACCACCACCTCGCCCTTGGCGACATTGGTGGTGCAATCCTTCAGCACCTGGAACGAGGTGCTGTACCATTTGTCGACGTGACTGATCTCGATCATGTGTGACTCAAGCGTATCAACGAATGCGGATCACCTCTCCCATAGGGAGAGGTCGACGCGCAGCGTCGGGTGAGGGTTCAGGTCTATCGATGGAGCGAAACCCCTCACCCGGATCGCTGACGCGATCCGACCTCTCCCTATGGGAGAGGTGAGGGGCACCGCATTTCGAAATCTCAGGTTCACAATCCACCTAGCGGATGATGGCGATGCGCGACTGCAGGCGACGAACGCCGAAGGACGCAATGCAGGAGATGGTGAAGTAGACGACGGCGGCGAACAGGTACATCTCGACGAGACGCCCGTCGCGCTGCGCGACCTTGCTCGCCGCGCCCAGGAAATCCGTGATCGAGAGCACGTAGACCAGCGAGGTGTCCTGGAACAGCACGATGGTTTGCGTGATCAGCACGGGCAGCATGTTGCGGAACGCCTGCGGCAGCACGACGTAGCGCATGGTCTGCGCGTAGGTCAGGCCGAGTGCGTTCGCCGCGGCCGGCTGCCCGCGCGAGATCGACTGAATGCCGGCGCGCATGATCTCGGAGAAATACGCCGCCTCGAACATGATGAAAGTGATGAGCGAGGAGGCGAACGCGCCGACCTTGATCGGCCGCGGCGCGCCGGTCAGCCACTGCCCGATATAGGGCACCAGGAAGTAGAACCAGAAGATGACCAGCACCAGCGGCAGCGAGCGCATGAAGTCGACATAGAGACCGGCGATGCGGCCGAGCAGCTTGTAGCCGGACAGCCGCATCAATGCGATTGCCGTGCCGAAGACCAGGCCGCCGAGCGCGGCGAGCGCGGTCAGCATCAGCGTGAACGTCATGCCCTCGTAGAACAGATAGGGCAGCGCGCGGCGGATGACGTCGAAATCGAAATTGCCGAGCATCGCTATTTCCCCGTGATGTAGCCGGGGATCGCGACCCAGCGCTCGAGGAAGCGCATTGCGGTCACGACAACGGCGTTGACGAGGAGATAGAGGATGGTCGCGGCGGTGAAGGCCTCGAACACCTGGAACGAGAATTCCTGCATCGAGCGCGCCTGCCCGGTCAATTCCAGCAGGCCGATGGTGATGGCCACCGCGGTGTTCTTGATGGTGTTGAGAAACTCGGAGGTCAGCGGCGGCAGGATGATGCGGAACGCCATCGGCAGCAGCACGTAGCGATAGCCCTGCACGGTCGTCAGGCCCAGCGCGGTCGCCGCCATCCGCTGCCCGCGCGGCAGCGAGCCGATGCCGGCCTGCAATTGCACGGCGACGCGCGCCGACATGAACAGGCCGACGCCGATCGCCGCCGTCCAGAACGGCGCGTTCGGCAGTTGCTTCAGCCACAGACCGGCGGCCTTCGGCAGCATTTCCGGCAGCACGAAGAACCACAGGAAGAGCTGCACCAGCAGCGGCATGTTGCGGAAGAACTCGACCCAGCAAAAGCCGAACCAGTAGGCGGCCTTCGACGGCAGCGTGCGCATCACGCCGACGATCGAGCCGGTGATCAGCGCGATGATCCAGGCCAGCACCGCGGTCTCGAGCGTCAGCACCAGTCCCGACAACAGCATGTCGAGATAGGTGCCTGTGCCCATCGGGTTCGGCTGGAAGAAAATTCCCCAGTTCCAGTTGTAGTTCACGAGTCCCCCGCGCGAACGCGACAATCACAGATACTGTTAGCGTCTATGCAAATGTCCGGCCATTCCCTCTCCAGAATGGCCGGACAATGCTCCTGATCCCTTGGGACCGAGGCTTACTTATAGTCGTCCGGGTTCGGCGAGTCCGACGGCTTGGCGAACTCGTTCTTCAATTCGGCCGAGATCGGCGTGTTGAGGTTCAGGCCCTTCGGCGGGATTTTGGCGGTGAACCACTTGTCGTAGATCTTCTGGCCCTCGCCGCTGGTGTAGAGCGCCGCGGTCGCCGCATCCACCACCTTCTTGAAGGCAGCATCGTCCTTGCGCAGCATGATGCCGTAGGGCTCGGGCTTGGAGAACGCGTCCTTGGAGACTTCATAATCGGCCGGGCTCTTCGAGCCGGCGACGAGGCTTGCGAGCAGGATGTCGTCCATCACGAAGGCGACGGCGCGATCGGTCTCCACCATCAGGAAGGCTTCGGCGTGGTCCTTGGCCGGAATGATGTTGGCGCCCAGGCCCTTCGCGACGTTGGCTTCGGTGAGCTGCTTGATGTTCGTGGTCCCGGCGGTCGAGACCACCGTCTTGCCCTTCAGATCGTCGATCGACTTGAGGCCGCTCGACTTCTTGTAGACGTAGCGGCTCGCGGTCAGGAAGTGGGTGTTGGTGAAGGCGACCTGTTTCTGCCGCTCGGCATTGTTGGTGGTCGAGCCGCATTCGAGGTCGATGGTGCCATTGGCCATCAGCGGAATGCGGGTGGCCGAGGTCACCGGGTTGAGCTTGACCTCGAGCTTGTCGAGCTTGAGCTCCTTCTTCACGGCGTCGACGATCTTGTAGCAGATGTCCATCGCAAACCCGACGGGCTTCTGGTTGTCGTCGAGATAGGAGAACGGGATCGAGGAATCGCGGAAGCCAAGCGTGATGGCCCCGGTATCCTTGATGTTCTTGAGCGTGCCGGTCAGCTCCTCGGCACTGGCCTGGCTCACGACCATAGTGGCGGCGAGCGCGAGGCCGAAGTTACGGAAATGTTTCACTTTTTTCTCCCCTTACGGAATGGCGGCCGGATGCTTGCATAAATCGGGCCGGATTAGAATGTGACTTTCGGAGCCCTTCACCTAGCCGAGCGGACGGGGTAGCTCCCCGAGGTCCCAGAACAGACCGGCCATGACGGTCAGCGCCTCCTCTGTCAATGGCATCAGGATGTGCTCGTTTGGCGCATGCTGGGAGCAGCCGGGATAGGAATGCGGCACCCAGATCGTCGGCAGGCCCAAAATCTCGGAGAACACGTCGTTCGGCAATGAGCCGCCGAAATTCGGCAGGATCGCCGGCGCTTTGCCGGTCGTCGCTTGCACGGAGTCCGCGGCCCATTTGATCCAGGGGCTGTCGAAATCGGTGCGCGAGGCGGCAAAGCTCTGCGCCGCCCGCACCTCGACCATCGGAAATCCCTTTGCGGCGAGATGGGCGCGGATCGCGTCGATCATACCGTCGATCTTCGTGCCGACCACGAAGCGCAGTTGCAGCACGGCGTTGGCGTGGCCGGGAATCGCATTTGCCGGCTTCTCGATGTTGCCCGACGACATCGCCAGCACTTCGAGTGTGTTCCAGGCATAGAGCCGCTCCGCTGCCGACAATCCGTCCTCGCCCCAGTTTTCGGCGAGCGTAGGCTCGTCTTCCGTCGGCTCGACTTTAACGTCAGCAAGGATGGTGCGGATCTGGTTCGTGAGGCGCGGCGGCTTCAGGGCCTCGAGCTGGAGGCGGCCATGGCCGTCGACCAGCGTGGAAATCGCGTTCACCAGGATCGTCGCCGGGTTGGCGAGCACGCCACCCCAATTGCCTGAGTGATTTCCGCCATCGCGCAGGTTGACGTCGAGGTGGATGCGGATGCCGCCGCGGCAGCCGAGGAACAGCGTCGGGCGATCCGCCGACAGGCGCGGCCCGTCGGAGGCCATGAAGAGATCGGCCTTCAGCGCCTCGCGGTTGAGATCGCAGACCTTGCCGAGATCGGGCGAGCCGATCTCCTCGCCCATCTCGACGACGAATTTGGCGTTGAAGCCGAGCTTGCCGCCGCGTGCCGCGCGCACCGCGCGAAGTGCGGCCATGTTGATGCTGTGCTGGCCCTTGTTGTCGGCGGTGCCGCGTCCATAGACGCGAATACCTGATGTCGTCGTGCGCCAGGGATCGCGATTGTCGCGCCACTCGCCCTCCATGCCGTCGACGACGTCGCCATGGCCATAGATCAGAACGGTCGGCGCGGACGCGCTCTCGATATGCTCGGCAATCAGGAACGGCGCCTTGCCGCTCGGCGATTCCACCAGCCGGCTCGCGAAGTCGAGCGCGGCAAAGGCAGGCTGCATCTCCTGTTCCAGATAGGCACGCAGCTCGGCGCCGCGCGAGGCGCTCTGGCTCTCGGTGCGATAGGCGACGCGGCGGTCGAGCTCTGCGAGGAACGCCCCGGATGAGAAATCCTCACGGGCGCGGGCGATGGCGTCGGCTCTGGTCATTTCGTTCTTTGTCAAGCCTGGATTTGGAACAAGCGTAGCGGGATACGCCGTCTTTCGGAAGTGGCGGGGGTTGGCAATTGACTCTTGCTAATGGCCGGAGCTTCTTGAATTTGGCCCTTGCCGAGAGCAAGCCGGATGCAAGAACTTGGCCAACTGCCCGGCACCGATAGCATCGAGGCAAGTCCAGGTATAGTGGCGCCGAGGGACAAGCATGGCAAAAGAAATTCGGCTCAACGCCTTTGCGATGAATTGCGTCGCGCATCAATCGCCGGGCCTGTGGACCCATCCGCGCGACCGCACCGCCGAATACAATCGCCTGCCCTACTGGATCGATCTGGCGAAGACGCTGGAGCGCGGCCGCTTCGACGGCTTGTTCCTGGCCGACGTGCTCGGCGTCTATGACGTCTATGGCAACAGCCCCGATGCCGCACTACGCAACGCAGCGCAAACGCCGTCGAACGAGCCGCTGCTGCTGCTCTCGGCGATGGCCGCGGTGACGCAGAATCTCGGTTTTGGCGTTACCTCCAACCTCTCCTTCGAGCCGCCCTATCCCTTCGCGCGGCGGATGTCGACGCTCGACCATCTGACCGAGGGGCGGATCGGCTGGAACGTCGTCACCGGCTATCTCGACAGCGCGGCGCGCGCCGCCGGCAAGGACAAGCAGACCGCGCATGATGATCGCTACGACATTGCCGACGAATATATGGAGGTCGTCTACAAGCTCTGGGAAGGAAGCTGGGAGGATGATGCGGTGCTGCGCGACCGCGCGCGCGGCATCTTCACCGATCCGGCAAAGGTGCATCGCGTCGCGCATGAGGGCAGGAATTTCCGGCTCAACAACACGATTCATCTGAGCGAGCCGTCGCCGCAACGCACGCCCGTGCTCTACCAGGCCGGCACCTCGCCGCGCGGCCGGCAGTTCGCGGCCCAGCATGCCGAATGCGTGTTCATGTCCGGACCATCCGCGAAGGTGATCGCACCGCGCGTTGCTGCCATCCGTCAGACGGCGGCCGAGCTCGGGCGCAACCCGGCCGAGATCCTGATGTTCTCGATGATGACGCTGATCCTCGGGCGGACCGAGACTGAGGCGAAGGAGAAATACGCCGACTACCGCCGCCACATCAGCCCCGAAGGCGCACTGGCCCTGATGTCCGGTTGGACCGGCGTCGATTTTTCCGGCTACGAGCTCGATCAGCAGGTCCGTCACGTGCAGAACGATGCCGGCCGCAGCGCGATGGACAACGTCACCCGCGCCGATCCCGATCGCGTCTGGACCGTGCGCAACGTCATCGAGCATGTCGGCATCGGCGGTGCCGGCCCGGTCGTGGTGGGAACGCCGGAGATGGTCGCCGACAGGATCGAGGAATGGTTCGAGGCCACCGACGTCGACGGGCTGAACGTAGCGTTTGCGATCTCGCCCGGCGATTTCGAGGATATCGCCGACATGCTGGTGCCGGAGCTGACCCGGCGCGGCCGCTACAAGGCGGAGTACGCGAAGGGCACGCTGCGGGAAAAACTGTTCGGAGGAGGCCGCGCCCGGCTCACCGCGCCGCACCCGGCCGCGGGTTATCGGGTGGGGAGGAAAGGGTAGGCTGGCTACTTTGCATGGGGTTGTTTTTCAGATTTTTGTCTCGATTGCGGGTCCTGGCTTTCGCCAGGACGACATTGGGGAAGCCTCGTACCCTACACCTTCCCGTCCACCATCACCTCGATCAGCTTGGTGCCGGGGCGGTTGAAGGCGGACGACAGCGTGGACTTCAACTCGGCAGGATCGTTCACCCTGATCGCCTCGCATCCCAGTGACCGCGCGATCCCGGCAAAATCCACCGGCGGGTCGACGAAATCCATGCCGACGTAATTGTCATCGCCGTGGAAGGCGAGCAGGCGTTGCTTGATGATGCGGTAGCCACCATTGTTGGCGATCACGATCGTCAACGGCAGCTTGTGGTGGGCGGCGGTCCAGAGCGACTGGATCGAATACATCGCGCTTCCATCGCCGGAGAAGCAGACCACAGGCCGCATTGGGTTGGCCAGGCTGATGCCGACGGAGGCCGGCAGGCCCCAGCCGATGCCGCCGGAGGCAAGGCCGTGATAGCCGTAGCGGTCGCGATGCGGGCGCAGGCTCGCGATCTGGCGGCCGGAGGTGAGGCCCTCATCCACGAGGATGGCGTTGTCGGGCATCGCCTCGACCATTTGCAACGTCAGCCAGTCGGGGTCGATAGGCGAGCGGTCCCTCGCCTTCGTGATCTGCTCGACCAGCGCGGCGCGGCGTGCGGTCCAGTTCTTCGGCGCAAGTTCGGCGAGACGTTCTTTCGCGCGCCGCTCCAGCGCCGCGCCACCCATTTCCTTGAGCACCGGCATCAACGCGCGCAGCGTTTCCCTCACGTCAGCCTTGAGCGCGATCTCCGCGCCAAAATTCTTGGCGATCTCCCAATCGGCGAGACCAACCTGCACGATGGATAGTCCATCCGGCAGCGGGTCGACCTCGCTGTAGACCGACATCCGCAACGGATCGCCGCCCAGCGCGATGAGCAGATCGTAAGACGCAAGCGTATCGCGCGCCACCTTCTGGAGGCGCGCAAGCGTACCGACGAAACTCGGGCTCTCGGAGAGAAAATGCGCGCCATAGGCCGTGGACGATTGATAGGCGGCTGCCCCCAAGAGCTCCGCGAGTGAGGCGGCTTCCTTCAGCGCGTCGCTCTTGACCACCTCGTCCATCGTGACGATGACGGGACGCTCGGCCTTCAGGAGTCGTGCGGCGAATGCCTTCAACGCCTCATCAGACGGCCTTGTGTGCGCATCGATGCGGGTGGAACGGCTAAGATCAATGCCCGCTTCGCTATTGAGGATGTCGCCGGGCAACGAGATAAACACGGGGCCGGTCGGCGGCGTGGTCGCGACCTTGGCGGCGCGGCGCACGATGCGCGGCAGGTCCTCCAGGCGCGTCACCTCGACCGCCCATTTCACCAACGGTTCGGCCATCCGCACCAAAGGCCCATAAAGCACCGGCTCCATCAGGCCATGCCCCTGCTCCTGCTGGCCTGCGGTCAAAATCATCGGCGTGCCCGTGAACTGCGCGTTGTAGAGCGAGCCCATGGCATTGCCGAGGCCGGGCGCGACATGGACGTTGCAGGCGACAAGTTGTCCGGAGGCGCGGCTGAAGCCGTCGGCGATCGCAACCACCAGGCTTTCCTGCATCGCCATCACATAGGTGAGATCGAGATGGTCCTTCAGCGCATGCATGATCGGCAATTCGGTGGTGCCGGGATTCCCGAACAGATGCGTGATGCCTTCGTCCTTGAGC
>NZ_JBANBA010000230.1:0-3589 GCF_059803475.1 Bradyrhizobium sp. UFLA05-89
TCGGGATTGTGAGCCACGGCTAAGTCGGGAATGCCCGCACTCTCCATGGGCTGCTCCCGAGGGGTGTGCGGGCTTTTTCTCCTAAGGAGGCAAGCCATGATTGAAATCTGTGAACTAACGGAAATGGACCTCGAGGTGGTGGCTGGCGGCGGCGGGTTGGTCAACGTACCGATCAGCATACAGAACTCCGTACAGAACACCATTCCCGTGCAGGTCGCTGCGGCTACCAGCCTCGGCGGCGACGCTAACGCTTTGAACGGGATCGGTAGTGCAGGAAACTTCGGTTTCCAAGGAATCCTCGGTTCCTAACTGTAAAATGCAATAAAGCCCCCCGCCATCGGGAATGCCCGCACGGGCTGCTCCCGGGGGTGGCGGGTTTTTTTGCACGCACTTCTGCCCGCACACCCACTGCCGGCGGTGCGACAGGTTACTGGATCAATCCCCCGTTAGCGCATCGAGAGCACGCGATCGAAGACCGAGGCAGAGCCGCCGACGGCCGCGGCAAGCCGCGCCTTGCACTATAGCTGAGAGCCGCGATATTTGACTGATGTTCCTGTCATTCCAATACGGCCTTCGACCGACGCGCGCACAACACCGCGCGCTCGACGCGATCCTTGAGGGGCAGCGGCTGCTCTACAACGCCGCGCTGCAGGACGGCCGGCGTCTCCAGTCGGTCGAGCCATTTTGCCATCGCTCACCTCAATGCAGCGTATACGGCAGCTTGATCGCGACATACGGCGCGGCCGCGAGGGCCGCGCGATGCCAAGCTAAAGCCTGTCCTCGAGGCGATGCGGGGCAAGCCATATCGCGAAATTGCTCTGACCAGCCGCAACATTCCGCCGCCGCGTGGCGGTGATGCCTGGAATGCGATGTCAGTCATGCGCGCGATGAAGCGTAAGCGTGTAGGCGCCCCCACGTAGCGGATGATGTTCGCTTGTCAGAGAATCTCCTGGTGATTTATTTGCCAGGAGCTCATGTGAGCGAACATACCTCTGACACCAGGAATTTCGAAGTTATCACGGCCACACCCGAGCGGCTTGCGGTCAGTCCGGGGCGAAGCTATCGCACCTGGTCGCGGGAGGCGAAGGAACGGATCGTCAAGGAAACGTTTTTGCCGGGGGCGAACGTGTCGGTGATCGCGCGGTCTCACGGGCTCGATCCACAGTTGTTTGCGTGGCGACGCAAGGTGCTGGCCTCGGGACTGATCGCACCGGTTTCTGGGGCGCGCGGCGAGGCGGTCAAGTTTGCGCGGTTTGATGCGGTGACAAGCGACATGGTGGAAATCGTGATCGGCGATGTTGTGGTCCGTGTCGGCGGCGATGTGGAGCCTGAGCTGCTTGCTGCCGTAATCCGGGCGGTTCGGCAAGCATGATCCCGGCGGGCGTTCAGGTTTACGTGGCCAGCACGCCGGTCGACTTCCGCAAGGGAGCGACCGGCTTGATGGCGCTGGTGCGAGATGGTGGGGCCGACCCATTCAGCGGCGCGCTGTACGTGTTCCGTTCGAAAAGAGCGGATCAAGGCGGTTTGGTGGGACGGCAGCGGGATCTGCCTGTTTGCCAAGACGCTTGAGGAAGCAAAGTTCTGCTGGCCGAGGATTGCGCCGACCCGGGTGCGGCTGAATCACGCGCAGTTGCTCGCGCTGATCGACGGGCTGGACTGGACCAAGGTGCGTCCGGTGGCGGTGAAGCGCCCGGAATCGGTGGGCTGACCAGTTGCGGCGAATTGAATCAGGGCGCTGAAAGGCTTGGAAGATTGGCGGCGACTCTGCTGGGATGGCGGCGATGACGACGCCCGTTGCAGAGCTTCCGACGACCCTTGCCGAAGCCCATGCGCTGATCCTCGCCTTGGCTGAAGAGCGGGCGGCGATCGAGGCCGAGAACAGCCGCATCGCCTCCGAGATTGCAGCACTGACTGCGGTCAACGCCGATCTTGCTGCGGTCAACCAGACGGCCGACGCGCGGATCGTGGAGCTGACGGCGATCGTGAAGATGTTGGAGCGCACGCTTTACGGTACGCGCTCGGAACGCTTGCGTGGCGACACGCCGAGCGATGAGCAGATCGCCTTCGTATTTGACGAGATCGCCACCGGGGTGGCGGCCATTGAAGCCGAACTGGCCAAGGCAGGCAAGCCGAAACGCGCGCCGCGGCCGCGCAAGGAGTTCGGCGCGCATATGGAGCGGGTGGAGATCATCGTCGAGCCCCCCTCTGATTGCCAAGGGTTGGAGAAGGTCCTGATCGGCGAGGATGTCTCGAGGCGCCTGGACGTGACGCCGGCGACGTTCCGCGTGATCGTGACGCGCCGCCCGAAATACGCATATCGCAACCGCGATGGCGTGGTTCAGGCGCCAGCGCCGCCGCATCTGATCGAGAGTGGTCTTCCGACCGAAGCGCTTCTCGCCCAGATCGCGGTGGTCAAATATGCCGACGGGCTGCCGCTGTACCGGCAGGAAGCGATTTACGCGCGTGACGGCGTCGATCTCGACCGGTCGTTGATGGCGCAATGGATGGGCAAGGTCGGCTTCGAATTGCGGCCGCTGGCCGACTATGTGCTGGAGAAGATCAAGCAGGGTGAACGGATCTTCGCCGACGAGACGACCCTGCCAACGCTCGCTCGCGGATCCGGTAAGACGCAAAAGGCCTGGCTGTGGGCCTATGCGCGCGACGATCGGCCATTTGGCGGCATCGGTCCACCGATGGTCGCTTATCGCTTTGAGGACTGTCGCAGCGGTGAATGCGTCGAGCGGCATCTGGCGGGCTTTGCCGGCATTCTGCAGGTCGACGGCTATGCCGCCTACAACAGGCTCGCCAAATCGGCGGGTGCCAATGATGGGGTGCGGCTTGCGGCCTGCTTTGCCCACGTCAGGAGGCGGTTCTACGAATTGCACGTCAACGAGAGCTCGCACCTGGCGACACAGACCGTCACGACAATGGCGCGGCTGTGGGAGATCGAGGCCGACATCCGCGGCCAGAATCCTAAGATGCGGGTGAAAGCGCGCCAGGAAAAGTCCGCCGCGATCGTCGCGGCGCTCTTCGATCTGTGGGACAAGGAGCTGCCGCGCCTGTCGGGCAAATCCAAACTCGCCGAGGCGATCCGCTATGCCACATCCAGGCGCACCGCCCTCGAGCGCTTTCTAAGCGACGGCCGTATCGAGATCGACTCCAACACCGTCGAGCAGGCAATCCGGCCGCAAACCATCACAAGAAAAAATGCGCTCTTTGCGCGCAGCCATGGCGGCGGCCGGACCTGGGCGACCATCGCCACGCTTCTGCAGACCGCGAAAATGAGCGATGTCGATCCGCATGCCTGGCTCACACAAACTCTCGAACGGATCGCGCGGGGCTGGCCGATCTCTCAGATCGATGCTCTCATGCCCTGGCACTTCAAAGCCTGAACGGCTCAGCTTGGCGCTTACGATGAGGCGGCTGCGCATCGCGGGCAAATGACTTGCACCATCTGCGATCCCAACTGGATGTTGATGTGCGCGTTGTGGCAGTCGCAGCGCGTCTGAGCGCACTCCATTCAGGAGAGGCTTAGGCGGCTTTCAATCGCCCGCCCGGCACAAAGGCGGTCCGGCTCAAAGAAACGCAC
>NZ_JBANBA010000231.1:0-3550 GCF_059803475.1 Bradyrhizobium sp. UFLA05-89
TCGACAACCCGTTCGGCACGAGGCTGTCACCCATGTCTTAGGTACGGTCCGTTACCCATGTCTTCGGGCCGGACAGAGCGAAGGCTGGTGGGCGGTCACGGATTCGAACCGCGGACCCTCTCGGTGTAAACGAGATGCTCTAACCAGCTGAGCTAACCGCCCCTCGCCGCATCTTTAGCCCTAGGCCCCCCGAAGGGGCAAGGGCCGAACGTCAATCAGTGTTAGTCCCTGGGCCGCCCTGGCAGCCCCGGCACGGCGTCGATCCACAGCGCCGCCGACTGACACCAGATCTGCCGGCTGGGCCGCAAGGCCTCGCGCTGGCGGATGCTGCCCCAGCGGATGCCCCAATCATCGGCTTCGGTGCCCTCGCCGCTGGTGAACAACGGGGAACCGCAGTCGCCGCAGAAATGCTGGAAGCGCATCCGGCCGTTGTCGCCGCGCTTGCCATAGACCTTGGGCTTTCCGCCGGTCAGGCGGATGGTTTGACCGGAGCAGACCGCGGTCACCCGGAAGGGAGACCCGGTCAGCGCCTGGCAATCGTTGCAGTGGCACACCGAGACGGCATCCGGATCGATCTCCGCCGCGTAGCTGACCCGGCCGCAATGGCATTGTCCGTCAATCTGCATGCCCATGCTCCCGAAACAAAAACGGCGCCCGAAGGCGCCGTTTTAACATCTTTGGCCGGTCAGTGAGCGGTCAGGCCGCCGGCTGCTTCGTCGCCGTCCGGCTTCACCGTCACCTTGGTGTCCTCTTCCCAGACGATCGGCACCGGCTTCTTCACCAATGCCCGGGCGACGACGTCGTCGAGCCGCGAGACCGGGACGATGTCCATGCCGCCCTTGATCGCATCGGAAATCTCCGTGAGATCCTTGGCGTTGTCCTCAGGGATCAGCACCGTCTTGATGCCGCCGCGGGCGGCAGCCAGGAGCTTCTCCTTCAGACCGCCGATCGGCAGCACGCGACCGCGCAGCGTGATCTCGCCGGTCATTGCGACATCGTGGCGGACCGGGATGCCGGTCATGACCGAGATGATCGCGGTGGCCATCGCAACGCCCGCGGACGGACCGTCCTTCGGGGTAGCGCCCTCCGGCACGTGCACGTGGATGTCGCGCCTGTCGAACATCGGCGGCTCGACACCGTAGTTGATCGCGCGGGAGCGGACGTAGGATGCCGCCGCCGAGATCGACTCCTTCATGACGTCGCGCAGATTGCCCGTGACCGTCATCTTGCCCTTGCCGGGCATCATGACGCCTTCGATCGTCAGCAGCTCGCCGCCGACATCGGTCCATGCAAGGCCGGTGACGATGCCGACCTGCGGCTCGCTCTCGATCTCGCCGAAGCGGTACTTCGGCACACCCAGAAACTCTTCCAGAGTCTTCTCGGTGACCTTGACCGACTTCTTCTTCGAGATCATCAGCTCCTTCACCGCCTTGCGGGCGAGTGTCGAGAGCTCACGCTCCAGATTGCGCACGCCCGCTTCGCGGGTGTAGCGGCGGATCAGAAGCAAAAGCGCGTCATCGTCGATCGAGAACTCCTTGGAGTCCAGACCGTGCTTGGACACCGCGTTCGGGATCAGGTGCTTGCGCGCGATCTCGACCTTCTCGTTCTCGGTGTAGCCCGCGATCCGGATGATCTCCATGCGGTCCATCAGCGGCCCCGGAATATTGAGCGTATTCGCGGTCGTGATGAACATCACGTTGGAGAGATCGTAGTCGACCTCGAGATAGTGGTCGTTGAAGGTCGAGTTCTGCTCGGGGTCCAGGACCTCGAGCAGCGCCGAGGACGGATCGCCGCGGAAGTCGGCGCCCATCTTGTCGATCTCGTCCAAGAGGAACAGCGGATTGGACGACTTCGCCTTGCGCATCGACTGGATGATCTTGCCGGGCATCGAGCCGATATAGGTGCGGCGATGACCGCGGATCTCGGCCTCGTCGCGCACGCCGCCGAGCGAGACGCGCACGAATTCGCGCCCCGTCGCCTTGGCGATCGACTTGCCGAGCGAGGTCTTGCCGACGCCGGGCGGGCCGACCAGGCACAGGATCGGACCCGTGAGCTTGTTGGCGCGCGACTGCACCGCAAGATACTCGACGATGCGGTCCTTGACCTTCTCAAGCCCGTAGTGATCGGCATCGAGAACCGCCTGCGCGGCTTCCAGATCCTTCTTGACCTTGGACTTCTTGTTCCACGGGATCGACAGGAGCCAATCCAGATAGTTGCGCACGACGGTCGCTTCCGCGGACATCGGCGACATCTGGCGCAGCTTCTTCAGCTCGTGCTGCGCCTTCTCGCGCGCTTCCTTCGACAGCTTGGTCTTCGATATCTTCTCTTCGAGATCAGCGAGCTCATCGCGACCATCGTCGTCGCCGAGCTCCTTCTGAATCGCCTTCATCTGCTCGTTGAGATAGTACTCGCGCTGGGTCTTCTCCATCTGGCGCTTGACGCGCGAGCGGATGCGCTTCTCGACTTGCAGCACCGAGATCTCGCTCTCCATCAGCCCCAACACCTTCTCCAGGCGCGAGGTGACGGACAGCGTCTCCAGAATTCCTTGCCGATCCGCGATCTTGACGGCGAGATGCGAGGCAACGGTGTCGGCGAGCTTGGCGAAATCGGTGATCGCCTGCACGACGCCAACGACCTCGGCCGAGATCTTCTTGTTGAGCTTCACATAGCTCTCGAAGTCGGACACGACCGAGCGTGCCAGCGCTTCGGCCTCGACCGACTTGGCATCGGTGTCGGCGAGCGCGACCGCAGTCGCTTCGTAATAGTCGGCGCGATCGGTGTACTTCTCCACGCGCGCGCGCTCGAGCCCTTCGACCAGCACCTTCACGGTGCCGTCGGGAAGCTTCAGGAGCTGCAACACGCTGGCGAGCGTACCGGTCTCGTAAATCGCATCGGGCGCCGGATCATCGTCGGATGCGTTCTTCTGCGTCGCGAGCATGATCAGCGCATCGTTCTTCATCACCTCTTCGAGCGCGCGGATCGACTTCTCGCGGCCAACGAAGAGCGGCACGATCATGTGCGGGAAAACGACGATGTCGCGCAAGGGAAGCACGGGATAAGCGTGCGCTTCGCCGTGAATGATGGTTGGCCGGGGTTTGGGATTGGTCATGGCCT
Organism: Bradyrhizobium sp. UFLA05-89; assembly: GCF_059803475.1. NCBI lineage: Bacteria > Pseudomonadati > Pseudomonadota > Alphaproteobacteria > Hyphomicrobiales > Nitrobacteraceae > Bradyrhizobium > Bradyrhizobium sp. UFLA05-89. The sequence continues at coordinate 3,115 of NZ_JBANBA010000231.1, forward strand.
TTTCCTTTTGCTTTGCCCCCTTGCACGCAGCCCGCCGTAGCTAGCGCAACCGCCACAAGGTGCCGAGGTGATCCGCAAAACCAGTAGGCCCTAAAGCTTGGACCGGCTTCGCCGGATCGAAGTGAGGCGAATCTTGAAGAGAATTCCTGCTCGCCGTTGACATTAGGTGGCTATCGACCCGGGGGGTGTCAAGCCATTGAAAAACGCGCGCCATTCAGCGCTTACGCACGCGGGACGAGCGACGCAGCACCGGCTGCGGAGACACGTTCCGCAGCCGTCAATTCGAGAGGTTCGAAGGCTCAGACCAGCACCGTTCAGGCGCTGGCATTTTCGACCGCGCGATCGGAGCGATCGGCGTAGATGTAGAGCGGACGCGCCGTGCCTTCCACGACCTCGCGGGAGATCACGACCTCTTCCACACCTTCCAGGCCCGGCA
>NZ_JBANBA010000232.1:0-3543 GCF_059803475.1 Bradyrhizobium sp. UFLA05-89
AGACCGCAGCCTCCTTTCTGCGACGACTGCCGCATGCCAGCTGCGTTCAGGACCGAGGTTCAGGCGCGGGCCGGCCAATCTATCCGCGTGTATCAGTGTGCAAACTGTGCGAAAGTCATCTGGGACGACTAGGGCGAGGGCGCCATCTTTCACTTGCGCATTGGCTTATGTGAATCGACTGCGGCGGATTCACATAAGCAAGTGCGCAATTTGAAATATCGCTCTACGATAGGCTTTCCGCAGCTGGACGAATGGTGCGGACTGCGCCCTCAGCGTCGAGCCTCCCTCTCTGGTCTCCTCAGATGTTGAGGCCGCTACGTCCAGGCCGGGACGGAGAATGTTCGTCTCCATCTCTAGTTTACTGGGCGGCAGCCTATTCATGAGGATAACCTTATGACAAGACGTCGTCGTCGCTTTAAGCAGACCACTTCGTTGAAGGATCGTTTCCTAATCGATGCCCAAAAAAGCAGAACGCGGGCCGATCAGTTGCCTCCAGGTAAGGATCGCGACAGCCTGCTCAAGAAAGCGCAGGAGTTCGAGACGATCGCTGGATGGGCAACCTCGAGTGGCCTGCTGGCGCCCAAGTGAGGCCGCCGGTCGGCGCTCTTTCTTGTCACGCGACCTCTATCTTCAAGGTCCGGGCATAATTTCCCGGCCACCCGCGCTCGACTGCCGTCCTGATGCCTGCCCCGAACTCCTCGCCGCTGGTGTTGAGTGCGCAGAGGAACGGCGCGTTGATCTTCGGCCGTCTTGGACGGGCTCGATGCCGCTGGCGATCTCGACCAGCTTGCGGGCAGCGGTTTCCGGGTTGGACGTTCGACGGCGAACTTCATGGGTGAATCCTATGCTCAAGCCCGCCCGTCATGCTGGCGGGCCATTCACGACTTGTGGACTTTTTGCCTTTCCCGCTCGACCTCTTCCGCGTCCTTATCATCGATTGTCATGAGCGAATTGTTTGCATCGTCATGAACCTTCAACAACTCTCGAGCTTGGCGTGAATGGCTTGCGTGTCGCGGTGCTCGGCGCGCTGGATTACGAGCGTCATGCCCCAGGTCACAAGAGTGGCTAGCGAATGCCATTCTAGCCCGTTGCCGAAGACGATCGAAAGCGCGCAATAAACAAGAAAGATGGCGAACGCTGCTGGACGCGCGGCCAGTACGCCGATGTTAGTCAACCAGCTTCGGATTTCCTTCACGGCCATGGCGATCAACGTGGCGCTGGTTCTGAGGGTTCCCTCCCTCTCAGCTCGCGCTCCATGGAAGCATGACCGCGTTTGCCATCTCCAAATTCTCCAAAAAATTACGCCGCCGGCTCGAAATGAAACTTTCCCCGGCGGCGCCGTCTCAAACTGGGCCTGCTAATCCCCAGCAACCAAAGCCTAGCAATCGGTATGTCAAGCTTCTGTGAAAGCTTCACTCGCGGAGGGCAATGAGTTGAGGAAAGGCGCCACTGGGGCTGGGCAAGTAGTGGCGCCTTCTCCCCAAGCACAAAGCCGCAAAGCGTCCCCAAGCGGCCCCGTCCCAATGCGGGAGCCTGTGCCGATTACGTTAAAGTTAAGTGAAGTCCCGGTTCAGGCTGGCGGGTGTGGAGTCTTTCAGTATTGCCTCCGGCGCCGAGTCGAATTGTCTCCGCTGCCAGGGTGGATCGCGCCCTTTTGCAATCCGCCAGCCGAGCCAGTTGTGCCACTGGCCCCGGGTCCAGAACCAGTCGTCCCGGCGCCTCCTGCACCCGGCGACGATCCGCCCGTGCCCATCGATCCGCCGCCGACCCCTGCGCCAGCACCGCCAGCTCCGCCAGCACCTGCACTACCAGATCCGCTAGCTTGGCCATATGCAACGCTAGCAGCCCCGGCGAGTACCACTGCTGTTAGGACTGTAATAATCGTCTTCCGCATTTTTGGCTCCATGGTTTTCCGAACCTAACCAATGGTCACGCGCGGTAGGCGTTCCTAAACATGCGCGCACGCTGGCGGCGGCCTGTGCTCGCCAAAAGTCAGTCCGACGCTTCACGCCCCTTAGTAGTCAGCTCGTATCGATCGTCGTTTTTCGTCATCCAACCGCCTTCGACGAGACGGAGCGCAAACAATTTCTTGCAAACCGGATGAAAGGCGCCCGGATGATAGATCTGGTTATTTCGCTCGACCAGGTAGCCGTAGAGCCGAGCCTGCCGCAAAGTCCTGCGTACCCCATCTGAGAGCACCATCATAAGATCGTTCAAGCCTCGATTTGAGAGACTGCTAAGCCTGTGCGGCTCTGCGGTGGCGGAGACCTTTCAACAACTCCTCAACGGATCGTAACTACGGCCTCATCGGACCCCATGCGCCGTCCCCTCGCGTGACTGGTTCAGCCGATGACTCTGGCAGCCATGAGAGCTGCAAACAGACAATCGCAAGCCCTGCCGCAATTAGCAGAGCAGTTTTCAGCTCTCGTCCCATGTAAGCTCCCAAAAACTCCGTCCTGCGAGCGTTGAGCGAACGACCCCAGCACTCCGGATTGAATGCTGAGGCCGCCTGATGGCCGCTTATTTCTCAAGGGATCGAAATTTAAACCAAGCCAAGCCAGAAAAGTTTCTCGACGCGACCAATTTAGCTGTCGGAAATCGGTTGGCGGCTAAAGCTCCCTCTCCATCGCCGGATGGCTACGGTTCTTGACCTTGATCCAGAACTTTTGCCGGCCGCCGCGGTAAGGCCGATCGCGATGTTTCGAGACAAGGCCTTCAAAGCCCATGCGGCACGCAGCGCGGAAAAGGTCCGGCCCGATCTCACCGCGCTCGAAAGGTGCGACCGTGATCCCGTCGGGTCGGCGCGCCAAGAGCTGCTCCAGGTTGACTTTGCGCATGTGCAGGGGGAGGGGGCGCAAGTCATCGCCGCCCATCGCGAGAATGTCGAACGCGTAAAGCTGGACTTCGTGATCGTACTTGCGGGAGTGCAGCGCGTTGAAGTCGGAGATGCCATCGACGCCGAGGATTACGGCCTCGCCATCGATAACAAAGTGCTTCTGCCGGTTCTTCAGAGCAGCCTCGGCGATCCACGGATAACGTTTCGTCCAGTCGCTGCCGTTGTGGGACAGCAGGCGCACGCGCTCGTTCTCCCGGATCACCAGCAGCCGATAGCCATCGTGCTTGATTTCGTGGAGCCAGTCAGGTCCTGACGGGACCTGCTTGCCTGTGGTCGCTAGGCAGAGTTTATATGTGCTGCGCATAGCCGGAGGATAGTTGTTCGCGCCTCCAACTGCGAACGTTCCGAAGGAGGAACAATCGGCCGAAGCGTTGCAGCGGCCTCGGCACCGGAGCCAAAGAAATGTCGAGGCCGCGCAGACCGAACATTCATTGGGGACAGGGCGCCGTTCGGTCCAGCTGACGTTCGCCGCTCGCCTGACGCTCGTCTTGATCCAGATCAACGGCTCGCGCGAACAGCCCTCATGGTCGGCGCGCTGCCGATATTGAGCTGCGGTTAGCCTTCGACCAGTGTCGCGCGCCATGGAAAACTGCCCCCTCGGCGTCACGAGGAATTGCCCCCTCCTTGGATAGCCGAGGAGAGAGCGA
>NZ_JBANBA010000233.1:0-3429 GCF_059803475.1 Bradyrhizobium sp. UFLA05-89
AGTCCTGCCAACTAGACAGACTGAATCACTGGTATCTCTGAGTCGCAACCGCGGCCTTTTTCAACGGAATCGGCCAACAGGCGACATTCGCGAAATGAAAGAGGCCGGTAGTCGAACGGCCCGTGCTCGGGCGCTTAGCTAGCTTTTCGATATTCGGCCGCCATGACGAGCAGAGTAGCTCGCACCGCTTCGGAACCCGCAAGCGCTGCCTGCCTCTTGCAGACAAGGCTCAAGTTACCGGGTCGCCGAAGTTCTGGTTACTCGTCGTCCTCGCGGGAGGGGGAACGGTTCGTAGGTCTTCCGTCCTGCGAAGCTGTCAGGTGGCGGTGTGTCTTTAAGAAGCTTACGGTGTTCGGCAAGCGCCTTGCGCGTCGCTTCGAGATGCTGGGCATCAAGATCTTGCAAGTAGTTTGGAAGGCGAAAGATACGACCTGGATTAAGGACCATTGGCCGCTCCCTTCCTCATGCAGGCTGGAGCGCGATCGATCGGTCTCTCAGCCACCGACGCCTACGGACAAAGCCTTGGCCGGTGATGCGGAGACAATACGCTCGTTCTGGAGAAGTTGCTGGCTGGAAGCACGCCAACGCCGCCGGAACTTCCGAAGGCTCGCTCCACTTTCCAATGGGATTGGGAGAGTGGCATGGACAGGAACGCGGAAGTTCAGCGGCTCGCCGAGGCTGAACGTCATCTCAGCGACGCCGAACGAACAATCAGTCATCAGATCATGGATATCGAACGGCTGCGCGCAGGCGGGCACCCCACCGCTGTAGCAGAGCAATTGCTTGAAACATACCGGCGTACCCTGAAGGAGATGCAGGAGCATAGGAATGAGATCATAAGGACCATCAAGGACATAGATGCGGGGCTAATTTAAGCGGCGCGCTGGGAACCGCCCCCCCCCCGCTGGTTTATGGGCATGTCAGATGCACTGGAACCGCTAGAGCAGCTTGTTGCACGTGCGAACGCCGCCGTTGCTGAAGTCCGTCGCTTGGTCAAAGCAAATCGCGAGTGGCGGCAGGATTGGATACGCCGGATTTAGTTCGACGCTACATTTTATCCGAAGCCTCGGAAACTCCATTCGGTTCGCGATTTTCCAAAACGGCGGCAATTCTATCCGCCATCTGGTCGCGCTGCGCTCGACCAAGATTTTCGCGAGCGATCCGCAGTCAACGTGGTGGTCGGGAGAACGATGACCTCGTGCCGAATGAGACGACCTACGCGACGACAAGCACGCAGACCATCCAGCCAGCGAGGAAGCGGCCAGCGTGGCTATTGCTAGTCGATAGGTTCTCATTCTTTCGGCGGTTGTAGCTCGGGAGATCGCAGCCATTCGCTTATGTGCGAGCCGGTCTCGGCTTGGCGAGCCTTCCGCAAGAGGGCCTCGCGGACCGCTCCTGGTGGGAGCAACTTGGCTTTCTCGTGTAGGCGCTTCGCCTCCTCGGCAAGGCGGTCTTCAAGGGATTGGATTGGCTTGATACGTCGACGTTGCATGGCTCGCACCCCTCGTGCTTGCGGGTCCTAATCCGCATGGTTCAGCATAATCGGCACCAAGATGCAGGCGCGGGGCATTTTGTTCTGTTCACTAGTGAACACAAATCGAACAAGGACACTAGTTCCTTCGAACTAGAACGGCCCTCGAATACGGACAGAACCTGGGCGCCAGCGGCACCGAAGTTTCCACATCGTCATGGCCGGGCTTGTCCCGGCCATTCAGGCCTTACCCTGCAGCACAGAGAACGTGGATGCCCGCGACAAGCCCGGGCATGACGACCTCGTTGATGCTCATATGCGATAGCCCTGCGCTGCAGGGAGGGTGGTAAGCCAGCTCACGCGCCCGCCGGCACCTGATCCAAGAATCCCGTGACGCTCTTGATGCGGCCGTCTTTCAGCACGGCGAAATCGGTACCCTTGATCGGGCTGTCGACGCCGTCTGGGCCGAGACCCCATGAAAAGCGCAGGTGCTCGCCATAACCATTGGGCTCGCCGATCAGCCTGAACCTGAACTCGGGAAAGCGCTGCTGCACACCGGCGATCAGCTCGTCGACGCCGTCATGGCCGTCGCCGCGCATCAAGGGATCGACATAGCTCGCATCCGCCGTCCAGTTCTCGCTGAGCAGTTCGCGCCGTTTGCCCGGCGCGCGCTCGTTCCAGAGATCGATATAGCGGTGGGCGAGGGTGGTGTGGTCGGTCATGATGGTCTCCTTCGAAAAGCGCCGGATGGTTCGGCTGTCCCTGACTATCGAAGGTTTGCGCGCGCCAATCGATTACCTCGGAGGTCATGCGCCTGCGAAGAACTGAAGCGCGATGATGCTTTCATCGCGCTTCTGGCCCGCACAGTCATCTTCCAGCGTGCTACTTGGCCGCGGTCACCATGATCTCGACGGTGTATTGCGGGGCGGCGAGCTTGGCTTCCACGGTGGCGCGCGCCGGCGTGTTGCCCGGCGACACCCAGGCGTCCCACACCGCGTTCATCTCCTGGAACGTCTTCATGTCGGTGATGTAGATCGTTGCCGACAGCAGTTTCGATTTGTCGGTGCCGGCCTTGGCGAGATGGCTGTCGATGGTCGCCAGGATGTCCTGGGTCTGCTTCGTCACGCTTTCACCGCCGGCCCTGCTGGCGACGACACCGGCGAGATAGACGGTGTTGCCGTGCACGACGGCCTGGCTCATGCGCGGGCCGGTTTCGAAACGTTGAATGCTCATGTGAATCTCCTGTTGGAATGGCGGCCCTGTCTAGCGCAGCCCCCTGTGCTCTGCCACCCCAGGCACGCATGCGTTGCCAGGCACGCATGCGTTGCTGGGCACGCATGCGTTGCCGGGCACGCATGCGTTGCTGGGCACGCATGCGTTGCCGGTGACGCATGCGCGGCCTCAAGGAAAGCGGCTGAAGAACGCCCAGATCGTGTCGGCGCCGTCGATGTCGCCGTTCTGCGGGCCGAGCAGGCCGTTCGCGACTTTTGGGAAACGTGCATCGGGGAAATGCCCGGGCATGCGATGACCGCCGCCATTGACGCGGTAGAGCACGACGTCACGCCCTTTCGGGCAGTACGAGCCGATCTGCGTCACGGTGGACTCGTCGTGAGGATTCCTGTCGGGCAGATCGGTTGCCGCGGCATCATCAGCTTCGCAGCCATTGATGCTACGCCAGAATGCCAGCGTCTTCGTGGTCGACCAGAAGCCGTCGGCCGCAAAATAACTCGCGCCGCGGCCGCCGTCATAGGGGATCAGCGGATCGACCGTGCCGTTCATGAGCAGCATCGGCAGCGGACGTGATGGATGGCAGGTGGCGGCCGATTCATCGGTGAGGTTCATGATCACGCTAGCGGCGGCCGAGAACAGATCGGCGCGGTTGCAGGCCAGCGTCATGGTCATCGCACCGCCATTGGAGATGCCGGTGATGTAGACGCGGCGCGCGTCCGCCGTGCCGT
>NZ_JBANBA010000234.1:0-3411 GCF_059803475.1 Bradyrhizobium sp. UFLA05-89
TCCGTGATCGTGCAATCCCTCGGCAGCGACCCCGCGCCAAGATGAATCTTGGCAAGCCGACTGCACACCCGACGTTCGCTTCTCCGGCGATTTGCAAGCATCTCGATTGTTCACTTGTTAGATCACGGCCCATCCCGCACTCCTACACGTACCGAACATTCGTTGGGATGTGCTGAGCGGATCGGCTCGCATTCGAGACTTACTCTCCCCGCCCCGTTTACGCCTCGTTAGGAAATGCTCTGGGCCCCGACAACCGTTCCCGTATTGTTCTTGCCAGGCGAACGGCCGCCTGCTAGCCTCGATTGCAGGAAAGGGCAGGCTGGTTCGAGCATGGTACAGCGGGTTTCTACCGTCGCCTTCGAGGGGATCGAGGCCCGCGCGGTCGACGTGCAGGTCCAGGTTGCGCCTGGCCTGCCGGCCTTTGCCATCGTCGGTCTTCCGGACAAGGCGGTCTCGGAGGACCGCGAGCGGGTGCGCTCGGCGCTGATCGCCTCGGGGCTGTACCTGTTGAAATTACTTCCGCTTTGACAGCGTAGCGGACATCACCGGAATATCTGCCCGGCCAGCTCTGTCGCGATTGATCCAGAGCGGACGAGGACTGTTGGCTGATATCTGCTTTTGACCCGATGGCGCACAACGCCATTTCGAGATTGCGTTTTCCTACTGCAACGACCGCTCTCAGTAACTCAGCTTCGGATACCAGTCCTTGCCGCGTCCGTCTGGCGTCAGATCCAGAATAGACCACAACGAGGCGACGTCAGGAGCCAGACGCGGGTCTTCGCCCGGATCGGCCATATCTGCCGTCATCTCAGCGGCCCAGAACAGCCGCACTTTATCGCCGTCGCGCTTGAACACAGTGATCGCCGGCCATTCCGAGCCGTCGCCTTTCAGCGACCCGATATCCTTGGCGTAGTCGTCGCCAATGGTCTGTACGAAATCCAGATTGCGCCAGCCGCGCTCCTGCGCGAATGCAAGTTGTCGCGGCACCGGCGAGCGGCCGAGCACCTTCAACGCGACGCGCTGCTTGATGTCGGCCGCGTTGCCATTCACCGCGCCGAGCCAGTTAGTACACATCGGACACGGTCGCTCGCGTTGCGGCCCGAACATCCAGAAGTAGGTCACCAGCGCGTTGTGTCTGCCGAACAGGTCCATGAGCCCCAACTCGGAGCCGTTGGCGTCCTTGAAGCGATAGTCCTTCTCGATGACAGGACCGGGGGGAAGCGAACGGCGCTGTTCGGTGAGCCGCGTCATGTGGCGGCGGAATTCGATTTCCTCGGCAACCAGCGCCACGCGCGCCGTGCGGTACTCCGGGCTCTCGCCGGCGAATGGAGTTCTGGCGAGCTTTGCTAGGGTTGCGGCCGGCTTCAGTGTGTGAGCGTCCATCATGCGCCTCCGACGACATCGTTCGTTACCATAACTCCGGCCCCACACGACTGTTTCACGTCGGAACCTCCGGCATTGCGCCCTCAAAGCCACTGTTTACGTGATGCGGCTCTGCATCCGAGTGCATCGAGCGCCGGCTCAATTCTAAGGAATTACAGCCATCGGAATAAGGCGGCCTCTTTCATACGACGCCAACGGGCGATGTCGCCTTGTGTGCCCATCGCGACCCCAATTTTCCATTGACGAAATCACATGGTTTCGTTGGGGCCACACGCTTCTCCATAAGAAGCCGTCAATGACGCCCACCAAGCAGCAATAAAGCCGCTTGGGGGCGGTTCGCGGTTCCTTCGAGTGTCCACTTGCGCTGGCAAATCGAAGTTCCAAGTTCTGGCATCCAGAACCGGCCAAAGAATAGAGGAAGTGCAAGCAACCTCGCCGCATCAGGTGTATAGTCTTTGCATCACCGGCCGAGGCTCTGCCCGTAGGCGTCGGTGGCTGAGAGACACTGCTGTGCTCCCGCCTGCAAAGTCAGGGAGCGCGGCTATGCCGATTATCGGTCAAATCTTCCATCCTTTATCAATCGATACCGCACATCTCGAAATGGCCAGTGACAGTATTCGCGAAGCCCTTGCGGTGCTGAGGAAGCCATGCGCCGATACGTTCCTCGGGCGCGAGACTTACAAGCCGTTTCCGAAAGGCACGGACGAAAATAACACAGGCAATAGCAACTAAGCTCATCCGGGCCCATTGTCGTCCGATGATTGATCCGCTTTTTGCTCGCGCTCAGCTCGCTATTGAAGAGAGCAAAGCTCTTCGAGAGGAAAAGCACGCATTGCAAGCTCGTCAACATCATGCTCGGGAGGAGCTTTGTCGCTCCGTACTTGAGAGCGCCATGTGCCTGACAGAAACAAAGGCATACCGAGACGATCAGCAACGGCAAGGCGCTACCGCGTGAATGCGCCCTCCTGCTGTAACCTCGGCGGCCGCAGCGGCCTTTAAGCGGGGAGTTTTGAAGTCGGCCGGGAGGACCACGCGAAAACGTAGGTCCACCTGCGGAACGACCCGTTTCCTAAGAACCACGGGACGCGGCGGCGTCTGACAAGCCGGTGGCCTGCGGCGACACCGCGGTCTTGTCATTGACGAACTCACCTGTTGATAATCGGCGCGCCAGGCGCCGGCAAATCGATGATGGCCGCGCGCCTGCCCTCGATCCTGCCGCCGCTGTCGCCGGGCGAGCTTTTGGAGGTCTCCATGATCGCCTCCGTCGCCGGCGAGATCGAAGGCGGCGCGCTGACCTCGCGGCGGCCGTTCCGCTCGCCGCATCATTCTGCCAGCATGGCCGCACTGACCGGCGGCGGCATGCGCGCAAAGCCCGGCGAGATCTCGCTCGCGCATCAGGGCGTCCTGTTCCTCGACGAGCTTCCGGAGTTCGATCCGCGCGTGCTGGATTCGCTGCGCCAGCCGCTGGAGAACGGCGAGGTCTCGGTGTCGCGTGCCAATCACCGCGTCACCTACCCTGCCCGCTTCATGCTGGTCGCAGCGATGAATCCGTGCCGTTGCGGCAACGCCTTCGAGCCCGGCTATGCCTGCAAGCGCGGCCGCATCGATCGCTGCACGGCGGACTACCAGGCGCGCATCTCGGGTCCCCTGATGGACCGCATCGACCTGCGCATCGAGGTGCCGGCGGTGACCGCGGCCGACCTGATCCTGCCACCGCCGGCGGAAGGATCAGCGGAAGTCGCCGCGCGCGTCGCCGCGGCGCGCGATATTCAGCGCGCGCGTTATCAGGCCGCGGGGTTGCCGAACGTCCGCACCAATGCGGAGGCACCAGCCTCGGTGCTCGAGGAGATCGCAAAGCCCGAAGCGCAAGGCCAAAAACTCTTGCGCGATGCGGCCGAGACCATGCGGCTGTCGGCGCGCGGCTATCACCGCGTGCTGCGGGTGGCGCGCACGCTAAAGCGTGATGGCATTAAGTTCGATAGCCTGAATTTTTGAGGTAGTTGGCGCATTCCTCGGGGGTGAAGGCAT
>NZ_JBANBA010000235.1:0-3464 GCF_059803475.1 Bradyrhizobium sp. UFLA05-89
GGGCAAGCCCATGCAGAATGCGTTCATCGAGAGCTTCAATGGCCGGCTACGGGACGAACTGCTCAACGAGACGCTGTTCACGTCACTGGCCCAGGCCCGCGTCGCGCTCGGATGCTGGCGGGCCGATTACAACGACGCGCGACCACACTCTCAGCTCGGATGGAAGTCGCCGTCCGAGTTCGCCTTCACCTGCCATCCGCAACGGGATCTGGCGCTGCGCTATGCCGAAGGCTCCGCGCCAGCTCCAGTCGCTCCCACCGCCCAACTGGGCAAATTCAACGACCGGGGCGAACTCAGGGCTGGATAAAACTTGGGGGCAAGATCAGTCGGCTGCCGAGTAGGCATAAAACCGATCTGCGTGAAGACGATATGGAATAGGGTCGCAGAAAGTGATGCGAAAAGATCAGAGGCTTTTCGGGCTAGCTTAATGTGTTGGCGCCCGCGCTCGATTGCCTCATCGATGTCATTGAACCATTCGTCATCGGCGATACGGACGCTTGATCTAATTGAAAGCCAAACTGCGTCCAAAAAGCTTGTTCGATGCTTTTTCCAATCCGCTAGGTCCGAATTTTCCTTTAGCTCCATGTACATCAGGGCGGCCAAACAATTCCTCGAGTGTCGCTTTGAGCCGATAGAATTGACTCATCTCGTGCCGTAGGCCGATTTCCTCGTAAGAAAAGCCTCGCTTCTACATCGTCGAAGCTCTTCGGACCGCTCTTGTTTTCCGGCAAATCTTTGATGTTGGAAGTATCCTGCCGCAGGACCGGCGGATTCTGCTGGTTCGAGCATGAGCTGGAGCCGACGGTGTCTCCCGGCTTGGGGGCTGGACCCTTCTTATTGGCCGGCTATACCGGCACCCGAGCTCTGTGCGCTCGGAGCGCCGGAGATCGAAGCCAAGGCAAGGGCGATCGAAGGCGAGCGTGCACAACTCAAAAAACGGGCTCAAGACGAGGAGTTGCGCTGGGAGAAGCGGAAGCAAAAGCAAAAGCTGGAGGCCGCTGTCCGCCGGGCGCGCGAATCCTGAGTACGCGCGTTCGACGCGAGCGAGGGAAAAGCAGCAGGCAAAGCAATGCCGCGAGTGGATCAACTCGCGACTGGTTTTCGGTATGCTCAGCAGTTCACGAACCGATCGGCTTTCGCAAGCAGGTGGCGGAGGCAGTTGCAAACAGAGAGGATTGGGATGCGCGCGCAGTGGCGAGTTGCGGCGAGTCTCACGACTTCCGACAAGCTGAATAAAAGGTACCATTGGTACTGACGACCCGCTCGATGCACTGCCTTGCATCCACAATGTCGCCTTCGATACTGAAATAATAGGACTGATTCTTGAGTATCAGCGCATAGTGGCCGGGAGGAAGCTGCAGCGCTGGGTCCTCGCTGTGGAGCTTGTACATCTCTGGGTTGTTCGATACGGGAGTCGCCCGGTACGGGTAAGAGAAATTCCTGATGACCCAGGCGTCGCTGTCGTCAAGCCTTTGGCCTGCGGAAGCGGCTGAAAAATCGCGGGTAATCCTGGCGATCACCCGCACCTCCGCGCGCTCCAATATGTTGGTCGCGGCATCCCGCCGAAAGACTATAAACTCAGGTTGTCCGTTCGGCAGGATCACTTTACCAGGCAGCCTGAATGCGGCCGAGATAGCGACCCTGACATCAGGCGCGCGGCCAGGCAGCAGTTTCAGTTCGGTCAGGACGTTGCCTGCAATTGCATAGACCCCGTAGTCGGTCGGCCGCGGGAAGGCGGGAGGCGGCGGAGGCGGCTTGAAGGCCGCATTGGCTATTGCGCTGGCGTCGGATATCGTCGCCGCCGTGTCGGAGACCACCCGTCCTCCGTGTCCCCGGAAGGGTTGTCCCAGGGTCATCAGCCGTTCGCGTTGCAGCACTGCTGTAAGGGCGGCTCCAACGACTAACAGGACCAAAGCGGTTCGCGTCATGACAGCCCGCAAGGGATGGCGATCGGCTCCAACTTTCGGACGAATCGGCCCTACATCAGCTTCAGACGGGGGAGAGGCTTCCCGCGGCCGCGGATCATGCGTCAAAACCGGCGGCGGCACCGAAGATGGTGGGAGCAGATTGATCTGCTGTCGTGAAAATTCTTCGACGCCTCGGATTGCGGTTTCGAGCGCGAGTGTGGCCTGACGGGTATCTGTCGAATCCGAATCGACGAGTTGTTCCTGAAGCTTATGGCGCGCCAAATCATAGATCGCATGGCGCATCAGCTCAGGATCGGTCTTTACCGTTTCGATCATGCGAGCGATCACGAGCGCAAATTGAACCTCGTTAGAGGCCCTATTGGCGCCTTCTTCATCGCGCTCTCGCAGCTCTCGCGAACTTATGCCGATTTGGGAACTCCTGTGGCGCCCAAGCAGGTCTTGCGCGAAACATACAAATCCTTCTCCCTCACCGCAACGCCTGATCGCTCGCATCGCAAAAGCTCGAACGATGGGGTTCACGCAAAGGCTCTGTGAGATCAGAACCGCTGACCAATTCACCCGCATGTCCCAATAAAAATCCGGGCTAGCTCGGACAACTTGTGCATTGAGGAGTGGATAGCAGGGGTTTCGTTTCGAGCTAAACCCGAAATATTTCTGTCCTCGCACGCATGAATACGCGCCGTTCGGCGGCGCAGGATTCTGGATTGGGCCCTTCAGAGACCTGCCAACAGCCGGTCACAACGTCTGCTGCTCTGGTGGACCGGAAGTGGCGGTTTGATCGCTAGAATGGCGCTCGTGGCCCTCAACGGGCGTTCAGATGGATCTCTCTTCCCGCCAATAAGCTCGAGGATATAATCGCCAGGGCACTGTCGTGACTGCCGCTAGGTTCAGACGACCCATGAAGCGATGGCGCTACGTCAGTATCATCAGCACGGTAGTTGCGGCGGGTCTACTGGCTGCCGGGGCCCGGGTCGTCAGCCAGTCACGCGTGCCATCAGAAGTTATAGCGTCCTCGGTAACGCGTACACCCGAGCTTATTGAACGCGCGTGGCACCTTCCAGTGGCAGCCACATTCCAGAGAAACGTGAACTGGCAGTCAAATGGCTCTCGTTGCGGACCTGCCGCTGTTGCGAATGCGTACAGGTCACTTGGCGAGGCGGCAAGCACGGAGGGCGAGGTGTTGGCCGGCACAGGGCGGTGCTGGACAGGGGTATGCATCCTGGGTCTCACGCTTGATGAACTGGCCGAGGTCGCCAGGACCAACACGAGCCGGAAAGTCACAGTCTTGCGTGATCTCAGCGAGGACCAGTTTCTGGAGCACCTGCGTCGCTCAAACGATCCCGGCCGACGCTACATCGTGAATTTCGATCGCTCGCAAATTTTTGGTGCTGGTGTTGGGCATCATTCGCCTATCGGGGGCTATCTCGAAGCCGAGGACCTAGTTTTCGTGCTCGATGTCAATTCCGACTACCGGCCATGGCTAGTCGAGCGAAAGCGGCTGTTCGCGGCTGTAAATACGTTCGACGGTGATAAGAA
>NZ_JBANBA010000236.1:0-3273 GCF_059803475.1 Bradyrhizobium sp. UFLA05-89
CGATCCCGAGGAGTGTCACAACCGGCGTCGGGCCGCTTCATACGATTGAGATCGTACAATATGACGCTACGTACGATTCAAGCTCTCTCGAAAACGAACGGAATGGAAAGTGCACTTTATCTATTAAACCTGACTGCTTCGCCTTGGGAATGCCACTCGATAGTAATGAAAGGACCCTGCAGTGCCTGATCCGTCCTCTGGACTGAAGCTCAAACCGGTGGTGCAGAACGAGACGACCCTTGACGTGTAACACTTCATGCAAAAGCTTATCAGCGCGGCGCAATTGCGAGAGCTCGCTCGCGTCAAAGGCGCTTCGTCGATCTTCCGGCTCCAGCTAAGTTGGTCGCCGACGAAACGGCGGATGATGCGCTTCAAATCGGCGCGACAAGCTGAAAAGCGGACCCATACAACAGGCAAGCCTTGATTCTGTTGGAAATTTTTCGATGTGAATAAGTCGAGGCGCCTGCACTTTGCAGCATAGTTCGCCCGCAAACGACATTTTCTGAAAGCATCCAATTGCGCACGCGCTTGTCGCGGGCCGCTGGTCATTGTTAGTAATGAAAAAGCATGGCTTCGAAGAGGATGCCGAAGCCGGGATCACAACGAAGCTCAAGCGCGGGACGTTCTCCGCGACGTTCTTCCTTGCGTGCCTTGCAGCAATGGAGCTTGAGGGAGTGATATTGGAGGAGATTTAGAGCATTGGTAGCTAAGCGCCCAAAGGTGGCCTTGGATGCGTGCGCGCCAAAGTTTCCTTTCCTGCCGTCGTCTGCATAAAGTGCGTCGGCACAGAGCGCGGCCAAAAAGCCATCAAGAATTTTAGACGGTCGGCACTTAAGCGAGCTGCTGGGGGTACGGACGCGGAAGTGTCCGCGCGGCATCTGGCGGCTTGAGTTTAGGGAAACGACGCTGAAACCCTTTGTGGCGTTTGCGCCATAATACCGCATCGATGACCAATCGTTTGAACCAAACGAGCAGGCAAAGCAACCGGCGTGCTGCAAGGTGGACGTTATCGAGTAAGCGCAAAGCGTCGTCGAATTTTGTATCCGATAGTCAATATCCTACGATCGCGTGCAGTTCGCTGCACGATGCAGCCCGGATACGATCGATGTCCGTCGCGACAAAGGCCCAAGTACTCAGCATCAACGATTTGGATGATCGCAACCGCGCCGTTCGCCGCGTGAAGGCGCTGGTCCGCGAGTTCACTGCCGCGTTACCCGCTCAGCCAGCGCCGCATCAGGTTGTGCTCATCAGGAATGCCGCGGAGCTGACCGCCATCACCGAGCAGATGAACGCCGTCTGAACCTTCCCGCCACACCATCACAGACCGAGGACTTCGACGCTGTGATGCAGCGGCTCGCAACGCCTCAGCAAGGCGCTGGAGAAGCCGATGCCTCCACCAGCGCTGAGGTGGCGGACGATCGTGACGAACGCACACCCGATGGCACTACCAGCATTTCGCACGAGGGCAAGGAGCTCGTCGTCGGCAAAGACGGACTAGTTGAAGTGGAGGATCGCATCGCCGCGGTGCTTCGCTCTCACGCTTCATGGATGCTGCCTGATGCCCAAGACCGCGATCGATCGCTTGTTCGGCACCAATGCGCCCGGCCGAAACTTCGCCGCCGTCACGCCGAGCGACAGCCAGGACTTGGTCCAGGTCACGTCCAGCCTGATCGTGACGATCGGCTCCGGCCGCACCGGCACATCGCGGTCCTCATCGCCAATGCGTCGGTCTCCATCCCGCGCCGTCGGCACCTACAAGCTCGACCTTCAGGCCCGCCGCGTCATGGCGACGGGCACAGCTCTTGGCACAGGCGGCGTCGTCGCGCTTTGGAGCTGATTTCATAACCGCGAAAGGAACACATTATGTCGACCACCTACTTGTGCCGCCTCTTCGGTGGCCGCAAGGGTTTGCGGCGGAGTTACCGGCGATCGAGCGCGACCTTCAGGTGGCTGGGCCGAAGATCGTCGAGCGCTACTGTCAAAGGCTGCAGAAAAAATCGAGGTCTGCGATCGGTAAGCAATACGAAGAATGGGCGCCTCTCGCGGCAGCGACCATCGAGGATAAGCAGCGCCACGGCTTCAAGACACCGGCACCGCTACTACGCACGGGTGAGCTGCGCGACAGTATCGAGTACACCGTGAACGGTTTGGAAGGTGCAGTCGGAAGCGATAGCCATGTCATAGCCATCACCGCGCGATCGGCAGGACGCGGCAGAATAGCATCATAGCTCACCTAGCAAGGCTGTTCGTCGGCGTAGTCTACTCTATGAAGCCACTGGCGAGCGATCACGCCTGGGTCATGTTCAGAGAGATCGGCCGGGTCAAAGGCGTCGAATGCAACGCTCTTGTAGCGAGCGCGCTCGTGACCCAGAGATCGACCGATCGATAGGGCTGCGGCATTGAAAAGCCGCCAGTCCGAGGCCCCATTTTCGGTGAAGAGATGAGATATTTCGGCGATCTTCGAATCCGCTAGATGCGCCGCGCGGTGCATGTGCGTTTCAGCTTCGTTGATCGGGCGCCTCCATTCGTCCAACCTCTTCTTACGCATGTGCCGGCTTTCTGGAGTGTAATACGGTTGAGGCGGCCTCGTTAGCCTCGTGACCGCAGGACGTCGCGCCAATGCTCGACAGAGTGGCAGAACTGGACCAATTGAACGAACGCGTTCCACACTGGGTTAGAGATTTCGGCCTGGGAGAACCGGCTCCAGTGAAGCTTTGGTGCCCAATATTCGAGAACGTCCATTCGCTGCCCCTTTTTGCCCGGCGCTACACACGCAGCCTATCCTCTTTGAGAATGCTCAACTCTGCGAATTCGTTGGCGCAAGCGCTGCAGCGATCCCAGATCTGACGATCGTCGCCGTGGACGCCCAGCGTGAGATAGTAGTTGCGGCTCTGGTGCTTGGCAAAGATGATCCATTCGCCCGTGAGCGCCGGCTGCGAATTAGGCGCAGCGTTGCCAGCTCGCTCGGAATAGCCGTCGATCACAAGATGATAGGGCACATTGGCCGCCGGCTTCTCGCGTGCTAGCCGCTCAAGCCGTTCGTCAGTCCAGTGGTTGTCGAGGTTCTTCCAGATGTACTTTGGCTGCATGAAGCGCTTGTGCCAAAGCCTCGCCAACAGCCGGCCCCGAAACTCAGTCGGCGGCTTTGTGAGAGATGGTTTGGATCCAGGGAGACCTTCGAGCGCTGCGATCTCGTCTAGTGGTTCATCACAGTGGTTTTGACTCTTTGGCGGCAGCTGGATAGGCGCGGCCGAGTTTGGCGCGGGCTTTGTC
>NZ_JBANBA010000237.1:0-3094 GCF_059803475.1 Bradyrhizobium sp. UFLA05-89
CAGTCCTGCCAACTAGACAGACTGAATCACTGGTATCTCTGAGTCGCAACCGCGGCCTTTTTCAACGGAATCGGTCAACAGGCGACCTCGCCAATCCATCTGACGCTAGTCCGCTCCAACCCACAAACCGGACATCTGCGCGGTCGTCACGCAGTCAGCAACGGGCCACGAACGGAATTGCTCGATCTCAGCGGGAGGGGTTGGGGGAACGTTCACTGCTCCAGCCAAATCGATTCGGACTCAACCATCCCGCTGCTCGTTTGAAGAAGAAAGCGAATTTCAGAAGAAGAAGCGCTGTCGGTGTCACAAAAATTCTCGAGACGTAATGTAAACCGAAATGGAGCATCATCGTTATTCATCCACATGGGATCTTGGAAAACTACCCAACTTTCCTTGTCGTTCAGATTGAAGTGCTTCCAGTCTTCACGACAGTGGACACTGTATTCGGCCTGCACCTCGATTGGTTGGGGGGAGCCCATCACGCCGCCCCTCAACGGCTCCCGCTGAAGGATTCGAATCCCAGTCTTCAAGAACAGCAACGGACCGCCGCTCGTATTCTCCACCATAAGGTCGAACACCGGGTCTGCCGCAACGTCAAATTTTCGGAGGAATCGACAGTGGCCTTTGCTTGGCCAAGGTTGCACGGGGTCGGGGTCAGGGACTGCATTCACGAGCGACTCTGACGCTCCTCCAGCACCGACACGGAGAAGAACTCTAGCCACTACCCAGGCATTACCACTAACTGCGCCGTCTTTGGCGAGGTGAACACCAATAGTCGCAAGCCTATCTGCCGCACTGCTTTTTGCTTCGTCCTCAGCGCGTTTTGCTTCAGCCTCCAAACGCTTCCGCACTGTCTCGGCCTTGACCTCCGTTTCGCTCACACGCCGATCATTGTCCACGCGCGCTCGGTCTTGGGCTAACCATCGGCGGGCCAGCTCAGCGTATGCATCTCGCTCGTCGTGGCGGCGTAGCGCCGCACAAATAGCATCGGCCAACGCATCGATCCTGCGCGCAACGTCCTCACTCTCGGGGTTTTTATGCCGCAGCGCACGGAAATCGGTCCATTGTCGGCCGCGTAGAAAGCGGAAAACGTCCGCATCGTGACAGTCTTCAGGTCGGGAGGGATCGCGATCATCGACGTTTAAATAGTGAATCGGAAAAATGAGATCGGTACGGCCCAACGCAGTTACTTCGCGTTGCCGAAACAAGGCGATCTCTTGGCAGCACCATTCGCTCTGTAGCAACGCCGGCGTAACAATTGGTATGAGAAAGGACGATCCGTCTATTGCGTTTCGGATTTGCTTTTCCCATTCTGCGCCGGGTGGAATTGCCGCAACGTCCTGAAAGATGTTGACCTTAAGGTTGCGACCAATCTTTTGTTGCAATTCGGACGCCAACAGCGCGCGTAGTTGACTCAAACGACCGCGCGAATGATCATCGTCGGTGTCGCTATAGCTCCAAAACCCGATCGGACTTAGCATCATCCACCACCACTGGTAGCGCCCACCGTAATCTCGCGCACCAACGCGGTCTATACCTTTTGGGGGCCCTCTACTAGTGCGTTTGGTCGGTCCGCCCCCGAGTCTTGGCCGCGTAAAAAGGCCCCACAGGGCCGTCAGTCTCGAAGCCAAAACTGGGCTGGCTCAGGCCGCGATCGCGGCGATCAGCGGCCTGATCCCGAGAATATTCATTGCTTGGGTCAGATTATAGGCCAGCCCCGCGAGGGCCATCTGGGCGGCTACCTTTGGGAGAGTTTTGGTCAGGAAGTGCGTCGCTCCCATGCGTGGCTTCATTGTGCCGAACGGATGCTCGACAGTCTCGCTACGAAGGCGCATAGCGAGCGGGTTCGCATCGAGCCGCTGCTGCACGGCGTCGAGCAGACCGGCCCGGATTGTAATGCCATTGATCGCAATCTCGATGCCCCCAAGTTCCGACTTGGCCTTGCATCGTTGCGCCTTGCGCTTCGGGCCTATAGCCGCAGCAGGTGTGGCCACCACCGCAGGTACAAACTGCGGTTCGTCAGCCTTCGTTGACCGCAGCTGGCGCGTTTGCCGACGCCAAGTGAACACTTGTTGGGGTGTTAGCCCGTGTCGTCGGGCAACGTCGGAAACGACCGCGCCTGGTGCCGTCGTCTCCTCGACAATCAGGGCCTTGTCATCCTTGGAAAACCAACGACGTCGTCCCGTCTCCGTGATCATTTCCAGCTGGCTCGTCGCCACGTCCGACTTAAGCGTATGGTCAAGCATAGACACAAGCCGATCCCTTCAAAGAGTTCGCGAACCTCGCCCATCACAAGCGCCAAGAGAAGGTGGAGGCTGAACGACGCTTACCCTTCTTGCTGCTGCCTGTGCTCATAACCCAACGCCGCGGCCAGGAGCGTGCGAGGTCCGCCGTGCCGCTGTTAGCGGCCGCGATAGCGGGCCAGAGCCCAGGAGCAGACATTCCAACGAAAGTATGGCTCGTATGCGGTTCAACCTCGAAGCTCCACAGCCCTTTGTTCTGCGGGACGGATCACCTTGTCACCAAGGTCGGCAAGCAATTGCTCCTGATCGGCATAGCGGTGCACAGTTAGAAACGACGACCTGTTCCGGTAAAAGTCGAACATGCCTGGCTCCTCCTGTGTCGCGAGGATGATCGGTTGCACCGGTAACGAGGGAAGGTCCGGCACAATTGCACGCAGTTCTTGCAGCACGGCTTTGGCGTCAGAGATATCGGCAATGACAAACCTTGCCAACCGAGCGAGCAGCGTGATCGTCTCGTCCGTATCGAGGCTCCTTGGCTTCTCAAAGTCGAATAGAATCGGCAGGTAATCACGCTTGCGCAGTTCCTCGCGAATGGCGTTGAGAACGACCTTTCGCTCATCTGTAAAACGACCGAGGATCAGCACAGCCTTGGAGGTAATTGTATCGATTACTTCGCGGATCTTCTTGTTGTGAAGGAGGAGATAAATGAACTGCGCGACCTCGACATTATCGAGGGTGATCTCGGGCTCGCCATAGCTTGTGATGACTAGCTAGCATTACAGTTGCTTTTGTTGCGGGCTTCTGAATCCATGGGCAACCATGATTCGAATGTCGTGGGCGCGGGCCGCGTC
>NZ_JBANBA010000238.1:0-3006 GCF_059803475.1 Bradyrhizobium sp. UFLA05-89
GCTCTCTCCTCGGCTATCCAAGGAGGGGGCAATTCCTCGTGACGCCGAGGGGGCAGTTTTCCATGGCGCGCGACACTTAGCCCCGACAGCGGCGCGAGACCGCAAGACGGATGAAGCTTGCGCCGAGTTAATCTGCCTTACGAGAAAGACATTTGCAGCGGCGCGCGTTCTGCGGTTGACCGTGGTGTTTCCTCGCAAGCGTAGCCTCCTCGCCGCTCCAGGGGGCTTTAGTTGAGCAAACACTCGGCCCGGAGTCCCAGTTTCTCCCGGCCGTTTTCCCTATCCGGATACTTCTGCGTCTGCGTCGCGATCGGGAGCGGCGACAGTTTTGTATGGGACCTCATGTCGATTTCACGAGACGAATTCGATCCTCTTGCCGCCGTCGTCGACTGGCTCGATGCCTGCCGACGGGGAGACCTGAACGCGCTGCTCGATCTATATGACGAGCGCGCGGTCATGGAATGCGGCTGCGAGGGCGTGACCTTGACGGGGCGAAATTCGATCGCGGCCTATTGGGCACCGAAGCTCGAAAGCAGGTGCTCCTTTAACCTTGATGATGTGGTCCTAACCGGCCACGGGGTTCAGATCGATTACCAGAGCTATGAAGGCAAGCCGGTCCGCTTTTACTTTCGGTTCGATCGCTCCAACAAGATCATCTACACGAGTTGCGGCCCATTGATCGGTCGCGCTGCTAGAATCTCGCCCAACTAAAGCAGTTCGACCTTGCTGGTGACGGTCGGCGACGATGGCGTCGCCTTGGTCGGGCCACCCGCGCGATATTGGCATCGTCGAAACCGAAATCACGCGGTCGGAGTCGCCGCCGTTGTCCCCATGCTGCCGGAATGGTAGCAATTCACCCATGGCCGAAGGCGACCCCATCCGCATCATCCCTCACCGTGGCGTAGACGACGACTGCGGAAGTCTTGAGGTATGGTTCGCGGACGGACGCAAATCGGTCAGGTTCTATTGGGACAACCTTGTCTCACGCCGGTTGAGCGGCAACACCCTCACGCGAGAGCAGGCGATCGAGAAAGCCACGGCGCTGGCGAGGGCCGAGATCGACAAGCTGGACAACCCCGAGTGAGAGCCTCGGCGCAGCCGCACGCGGTTCGCAGCGCATCCCGCTGATGCGTTCTTCCGGCCCGTCCGACGCGCATTAGCGGCCTCCTCACAAGGCTCGGCAGATCGGAACACAAAGGCGGACGCTTCAGGCCACACCGGTTATTTCAACCGTTACGGTTCCTGCGAATGGCTCGGGATCAGGGGGATTTTTGTTTGCGTCGTCTTTGCTGCCGGCCCAGCCGCTTGGCGTTTGCCGCCACCCGCTTTCGGTATTGACGCACAATCTCATCGCTTGAGGCGCCAGCCATGAGGCTTGCGCCGGCTTTGGCGGCCGCCTGTATTTTTTCACTGACCATGCGCTCGGCTTCACGCTGAGCACCCTTGCCGCCTCGCATCAGCTTCGCCAGACGCAACCCGATCACGCGGTTTGATTCCAGCGCCAGCATCATCCAGTTCCGCATTCTTCTCGATTTCCCCGGCAGCATTCTGACTGACTCCTGAAGAGAACCTCGGCTGCTTTACTGGAGCTTTTAGCGCGACTCTCTTTTTCCAGCCAGCGAGAGGCGCCTCGCAGACGTCGCCGGCTTGTTCCACTTGAATTCGGCCGGACACCGCCGTCGCGCCGGACTCAAAAGCGCATCTCGCAAATTGTCGATCTGTAGCGACTTGGATCGGCCGCGAGTTCCTTTCTGGCATTAGTAGTCTTCGCCGCTGTCGAGTTTGCGAAGCAGGTCGAGCGTTCTTCTAAGAGAACAGCCAGCTTATTAACTGATATGTCCCTGCACCGAGAACGCAAAGCCAACCGGCCGTGAGCGCGAGTGCGACCAGCAAAAGAACAGTTGCGGGGGCCTGTCCGGATGCGACGCTGGGCTCGGCTACGACTTGGTTCGGCATGCGAAGCTGGTTGAGGATGGCGAACAGCAGCTCCTGCTTGGGCATGGTTCTGGCATTCTCGACCCCGTTTTCTTCCGCTAACGAGACAAGCTCGGCCGGGGTTTTGGACTTGAGATCTACGAATTTGACTTCCCAGGAGAAGTCGCCGCGGCGTCGCGGCAGAAATTCGATAAGGCCGAGTGCCCCGACCAGCATCACGCCAAGCAATGCCGCCAAGGGATGTAGCGGCTCGCGCCAGAAGCCGGCCGCCGTGCCGATCGTTAGCAGGGCTGTAGTCTCGAGGTCATCCGGTGCGCGATCTACCAATGACCCGGTTGTTGGCGCATCCTCGTGTTCGATGACAGGGGGAGGGGTGATCTGTGCGACATCCGTCGAGGGATTTGGCGGCTCGTGCCAGGATCCGTCTGCCGCGCCGATCGTTCGTTCGGCGTTACGCTCGATGTCATCCGGCGCGCGATTGACCAGCGGCTCGCTGCCCGTCGCATCATCATTTCCGCGGGGGTGCGAGTTCAATGACGTTCGCGCCACGAACGACTGCGCGGGTTCCTGATCAGGCAACACCTTCCGCATCACTTCGCGCGCGTTGAGCGAGTCGTTTGTTCGCTGAGCTTTATGAAATCTGCGGTAATCGCCCTCAAGCGTTGCGTACTTGCGGCTATCCCACCGAGCCTGGGCCGCGCGTTGCCGGAACGGGACAGACGTAACATAACCAAACCCGCCACCGCCAAACCAAGCCTTGCGACTCCTTTGGCCTAATCGGTTCGGGTAAGACCAGCGGTATGCACCGGCATAAGGCGCACCATGAGCGCCACCGAACCAAGCCTTATGACCCCTTGGGGCTAATCGGCTCGGGTAAGACCAACCGTATGCACCGGGATAAGGATTTCCCCCACCATAACTGCCACCGCCAACACCACTGACGCCGGCTCCCACACCACCGCCGGCTCCCGCACCGACGCCTATTCCCGCACCACCGCCACCACCACTGCCAGCTCCTGCTCCTCCGGCACCACCACTGCCTGCCCCGCCGCCCCCGCCACCTCCAGCACC
>NZ_JBANBA010000239.1:0-2846 GCF_059803475.1 Bradyrhizobium sp. UFLA05-89
AATCCACCAATTGCTCTGCAACCGGTTCGAGCCCGAGAATGCCGACAATCCCGCACATGCGGATCAATATCCCCCAACCTCAAAGATAACTTTCAACGCAGCTTCATTGTTCTGCACACGCGATCGCCCAAGATACTAAAACAACTATTCGAGAAGATTGATGATTTCGGCTCAGCGATGTGCCGTTATCTTCATTCACGCTTACGCGCGAGGTCGCTTCAGCAGTCCCATTTCCCCAAGCCGCAGCGCGCCTTCGGTAAAAGCGATCGAATACCAGCACGTGAAAACAGCAAAGCAAACGACCGCTTCGAAGCAATTCGAATAGTCATGCGCGAGCCGATGGATGCCGCATTTTATCGCAAACCATGGGACGCATAGCATCTTCTCCCGGTAACGAAGATAACAATCGTAGTCACAATAGGGCTGTCGCGTGCACATATCTCGCAAGTAACCTGTCTCCAAGCATCGATGACACTCGGCGCAGATAGACGAACTGCTTGGCGTCCTGTGATTTACCAAAATGAACTTCATGATCGTTGGCTGCGCTGAGATTCATTCGTGGAGGACCAACTCGACAACAGAGGTGCCAATGCTGTTAGAACGAAGCGCATAGCTTATTTACGAAACCTCCGCCTCAACGCTGTCCCTCACGCTCGGCACACAAAAGAGGCCCGGCCACATTCAGTGGCCGGGCAAAGTCAGTCTAGGGAGGAGCGACGCTGCTAACATCGCGCCAGCTTCCATCGGCAGCAGGAGGGCTACCACCGATGGTCCATTTGCGGCGAGGGCATTCGCCGCTAACCTTAAGCCACAAAAGGCCAATGTACGTTCCGAGCAAAATTTGGCGTTTCTTTCTTCTGTTCAATTGAACCAGAGTTCAAGGAATTCGGCCTAATGCTCGGCCCGATACAAGGATTTGGAGAACAACGGCCAACCCTTTGGGCGGTGCCGGCCGCGCCGAACCCGCGCGGCACTAGGTGAGTGGCCAGACTGCAGCGCGTGGCTTGATGCCTGACGTACACCCAAAATGTTTCTCCTCGCCTAGGCAAAGATCGATAATCATTCTGATGGGACCGAGGCTTTTCTCCAAACCGACGTCTTCTTATGCGACATCCAACAAGGTTGGTAAAATTCATTGTATTGATGTACCGCATCTACATCATGGATATTGTGGAGGCGCTCATTCGAGCTCAAGACCCCGGGCGCATCATCCGTAAGAGTTTGGGCAGGTCAGCAGTCGAACTGGCATGCAATTAGTCTTGGGCTTGGCTCTATATCGTGGCGCCGAACGGAGCCGTGCTTTCTGCAGGTGAGCGGCCAAACTTTTTTACTTAGATCGCCGCTCAACTGGCTGGATACGACGTTTTCGTTGGGAATTTTTAGGATGGGTATCAACTCGGGTGGCGACAGCACTTCGATGCTGCTGGGCGAGCCAGGATTGGGGGGCCTATCGGTTCTATCTGCCAAAGGAACGGCTACGGCCTGATGGAAAACAACTGACTGATTTTGGTCAAGAAGCTGGCGATCGGTTTGCAAACGGTGTCGTCTTCGTCTGTCTGGCGGCCATCCTTACCGACATGCTATAAGAGGGCGCGCCTTATGCGCGCCGCCGTCAGCCGCTTCTCGTCGGAATTCGCCTGCCTTGAAGGCGGGCAGTACAATTTGGCGGTCACGCGAGACGGCATGGAATCTGGATAGAAATTCGGCGCCCATTTCCGCGGTTCCGAGTCGGTTTGCTTTGCTCACGCCGGAAAATAATGAGGAATAGGAGGCGGGCCATGCCCCGACATGTGAACTATGTCCCGCACGGCGTGATTCCGGCGGTGCTGCTGCCATTTGATGGCGATCTCACCATCGACGAGGTGAGTTTCCGTAAGCACCTTCGAGGCGTCGCCTCTGTGCAAGACCTCTCGGCCATCACCGTCAATGCGCACTCGACCGAGGTTGGCTCTTGCAGTTTCGACGAACAGCGCCGGGTGCTCGACATCGCGCAGGACGAGATCGGAACCAAGCTGCCGCTGATCAACGGCATCTGGGCCGACGGCAGCCTTGAGGCGGCACGCGTTGCGCGCATGGCAACACAAGGCGGCGCTTCCGCACTCTTGGTATTCCCGCCGGCGCTGTTCACCCTCGGCCAGTCGCCGGAAATGGTGCTCGCACATTTCAAGCGCATCGCCGACGCGACCGACCTGCCGCTGATCGCGTTCCAGTATCCGCTCGCGACCGGTCAAGGCTATCCGAAGGACACGCTGCTGAAGCTGTGCGCGCAGGTACCGACCATCCGCGCCATCAAGGACTGGATCGGCAACGTGCCGCATCACGAGTGGCACGTGCGCACGCTGCAGAATCTGCCGCGGCCCGTGAATGTGCTCACCACGCATAGTGCCTGGCTGTTATCTTCCCTGGTGCTCGGCTGCAATGGATTGCTGTCAGGCTCCGGCAGCGTGATCCCAGAATTGCAAGCGCGCCTATTCCGCGCGGTGAAGGGCAACGACTTCGTCGAGGCAAGGCAGCTCAACAACCGCATCGAACCGCTGATGCGAGTGTTCTACGCTGATCCATTCGTCGACATGCACAACCGCATGAAAGAAGCGCTGGTGCTGTGCGGTAAATTGCCGCGCGCAGTAGTGCGCCCGCCGCTGGCGAAGATTGAGCGATCGGAGATCACGCGCATTCATCAGGGGATGATCGAGGCCGGTCTGCTCGACAAGAGTGCGCACGATCCGGTGTAAAGAACACAGCAGAAAAGATTATCGACCTTCGGTTCCTGGGCGGATTCAAGCGGTCGTCGCAACACCTGAACGAAGGAGGTTGCGATGGGCATTCGAAAGCGACGATCACACCGT